>CAZLMY010000030.1:0-42373 GCA_964560845.1 uncultured Occallatibacter sp.
ATACCGCAGTGTGGTCCCTCTGCGCTGAAAGGAGGAGGTAAACGTGCCACAAATCACGTTCGATGAAGAGGGGAGTGACATAGGGTTAAAGGGACAGGAATTGGACAAGCTCAATTGTGCTAGAGTACCATCCTGCCGGATTTCTTCACGGGAATGGGCAGGAACCGAATCTGCGCTAATTCCGAAGACTTTTCAGATTACGAGGAGGCGAACATGAAAGCGATCTCGAAAGCTGCGTTGGCGGTATTGACGCTTGGAGTTGCGTTTACGTCGGGATGCGGAGCTAGGCACTCTCTCAAAGAGGTCTATTACCTGGTCTCGACGAACATGGGGCTGCCTTATTGGCAGTCGGCCGTGAATGGGTTCAACCGTGCCGCGGCAGAGTACCACGTCACCGCGAAAGTGGTGGGTCCGACGAATTACGATGTGCAGGGCGAGCTGACCGCGTTGCATAATGCCATCGCCGCCAAGCCGGCCGGCATACTGATTTCGGTGGGAGATGTTTCCGTCCTGCAGTCGGAAATTGACAACGCGGTGAATGCCGGGATTCCCGTCATCACCATGGATTCCGATGCCGCGGGAAGCCGCAGGCTTTACTTTATCGGCACCAACAACCGGGAGGCTGGGCGCCTGGGCGCGCAGCGGGTCATTCAGAAACTCGGCGGCAAGGGCAACGTGGTGTTCTTCACGCTTCCCGGCCAGTTGAATACCGATGAGCGCCTCAAGGGCTTCAAGGAAGTGTTTGCCACCCGGCCCGATATTCACATTGCCGAAGTGGTGGACATCAAGGGCGATGCCCGCAATGCATTCGACTGGACGCAGGAGTCCATGGCTCTGACCGGGCCCAAGAAGGTCGATGCCTATATCTGCCTGGAAGCCTCATCGGGCAAGGTGGTGGCCGATGCCATCAAGCGCGCCAATGCCACCGACCGGATGGTGTTGTCTTGGGACGTGGATCCGGACACCCTGGATGCCATCAAGGCCGGCACCATCGAGGCCACCGTTGCGCAGAAGCCTTACACCATGGGCTACGTCGGATTGAAGGCGCTGGATGAGGTCTTCCATGCGCCACCCAAGCAACTGACCAAGGACTTCAGCTCCGACGCATTCTCGCCCTATCCCGTGTTTGTGGATACCGGCACTTCCGTGGTGGACAAGAGCAACGTCGATCTCTACATCGCCGCGGCCGAGGGCGCCAAGTAAAGCAAACGTTGGAAGCCAGAAACGCTCAAAACGACCGGGCCCACGTCTTGTGCATGCAAGACGTGGGCTTTTTTGTGCTCGATTACATCATGCGTTGAATCCTGCAGGAATGGCCGCAGGAGATTGCCGGAGCCATCAAGGCGGGCGGTGTCGGCTCCAAGTTTCAGATAGGGTTCTTCGAGGCCTCGTAGTACGCACTTGCGCCTGGGAAACCCATCTTTTGGGGGTTTGAGCCCCGGGGCAACCCGGCTGCCCGCACCCGCCTAGGCTACCGCCGCTGCGTGCCTTGAATCGCGGCTGTGAAAGCATTCCAGACCTTCTGATTCCCTGCATACTCCTTCAGCATGCGTTCTGGATGGAATTGAAGTCCCACCACGAACCCAGCGTCGGGATCGTAATATGCCTCAATCAGCCCATCGTCCGCATAGGCCATCGGCTTGAAGCGAGGCGCAAGGTCACGGACTCCCTGGTGATGATAGCTGTTGACCTGGAGGGTCTTCCGCCGATACCAGCGCGCCAGCGGGGTACCCGGAACGACCGAGACCGGATGACGGTACGTATCGTAGTTCACGTAGTCGATATGGTGTCGTTGCGAGCGTTTTTCCTTTTGCACATCGCCGAATAGCGTTCCGCCGCACACCGCGTTCAGCAGTTGCGATCCGCGGCAGATGCCCATGATCGGCACTCCGCTTCGCAGCGCCTGACGCAGCAAGCGAATCTCGATTGCGTCCTTGGCAGGGTGCGTTTTTTCCAGGTATTCAAAGTTGGCCTTCCGGGCGGCAAATCGCTTCGGCTCGACGTCATCGCCTTCCACCAGCAGAAGACCGTCCATGCGCTCCATATACTGAGGCAGACAGGCCAATGTGCCTTCGACTACTGGCACGATCAGCGGCAGGGTACCCAGGCCGATCAGAAGTTCAAGATGCAGTTCGCCGACGTAGTCAATGAGCCGTTCCTTCCGGGTTGTTCGGCGGGAAACGACGAGAACGGTGGGGCGGGTCATGGCTCCAATGTCCGAAGCGCTTCCACCAGGCGCGTGTCCTTCTCTCGCCCTTGCGAGGCGACGCGAATGTGAAACGCGTCCATGCCGATCTTGTTCGAACAGTCGCGCACGTACATCCCCTTTTCCACCAATAGGCGAGTCTGGAGCTCGTTGGCGGTCATGCCGTTGTTCACCTTGAAAAGCAAGAAGTTGGCGCCCGTCGGATAGACCTCCAGGCATGGGATCGCGCGCAGTTCTTCGTAGAGGTGTTTGACGTCGCCGATCAATCTCTTTCGGCCTTCGTGATAAGCGGCATCTGTGTCCGGCAAAAGAGAGATGAAATACTGCGCCAGCGTATTCAAATTCCAGGTGGGAAGAAAGCGGCGCAGACGGTTGAGAATGTAGAGATTGGAGCTGTAGCAGTAACCCAGACGCAGGCCAGGGACGCCACAGTGCTTGCTCATGCTGCGAACAATCAGCAGATTGGTGAACCGGTCGGCAATCGGCAGCAGGCTGGGAATCGGATCCCCAGCAAAATCGATGAACGACTCATCCACAATCACCAATTCCAGATCCCGCGCGCGATGCAGGAATTCCACCATCTCTTCAAGCGGAATGAACTGGCCAGTCGGATTGCCCGGATTGATCACCAGCAGGCACTCGAGCTTGCGCTTCTTGACCCAGGAAAAATAGTCGTCAAGACGCAACTGATAGCGGTCCAAGGGGTCTAGCGCGTACAACTCCGCATCCCGCAGATCCTTCATCTTTTCGATGTACTCGCCGAAGGTGGGAATGGGCACCGCAATCCGCTCGATCAAAGTCAATTTCATCAGCGCTATCAGTTCGGTCGCGCCGTTGCCGACGATCAGATGCTCCGGATCGACGTTCAACACCGTTGCGAGATGTTGCTGACTCAAAAGCGGGTTGCTGGACGGGTAGGACTTGATCAAGTTGGGTAGGCTGCATTGCAAATCCTCGAGCATCCCGGGAGTTGGGTAATACGGATTGGCGATGAAGCAGAAATCGACGATTTCTTTGGCTTTTTGGTATCCCACCAGGTCAGAGAGCGCGGGGGAATGCGACGTTTCGTAGAAGAGATGCTTCCTCAGTTCAGCCGACTGACCCGCCAGTTCCGCACATTCAAGCATTTTAGCTTTCATTCTTAATATCCGATGCGAGTTTCGTTCTCAGCGCGAGGCTATACCGGCCACACCAATGCGTCAACTGAAGGCCGTTAAGGCCCATGGACCATCGGCTTTGAACCAACGGCAATGGTGCATCCGGAGACCTCGAACCTTTCCA
This sequence comes from uncultured Occallatibacter sp., assembly GCA_964560845.1. GTDB lineage: Bacteria > Acidobacteriota > Terriglobia > Terriglobales > Acidobacteriaceae > Telmatobacter. The sequence goes on from CAZLMY010000030.1 coordinate 3,488, forward strand.
TAGTCCCCGAAGGCAGTCGCCGGCACGGCCAGTCCTCCGGTAAGCTGTTAGAAGAGCCAAAATCAATCGCGGCTGTCCCACAGGCCGAAAATTAACCCCCTGGGGAATACCCGGAACCCTGCAAGAACAGGAGCAGCCTTGGCCGCCGCCGCGACAGTTTCGTTTCACGACACCTGGCGGCCTCGCGCCAACCCCTGGGTCATTGCCATCACAGTGACCCTGGCCACCTTCATGGAGGCGCTGGACAGTTCCATCGCCAACGTGGCCATGGGCCACATCGGCGGGTCGCTCTCGGCCAGCCGAGACGAGGCCACGTGGGTGCTGACCAGCTACCTGGTGGCCAACGCCGTAGTGCTGCCCATCAGCGGCTGGATCGCCAACCGCATCGGCCGCAAGCGCTTCTACATGACCTGCGTATTCCTGTTTACCACCGCCTCGCTGCTATGCGGTCTGGCGCCGACGCTGGGTGTGCTCGTGTTCTGTCGCGTGCTGCAGGGCGCGGCGGGCGGCGGTTTGCAGCCCAGCGAACAGTCCATCCTGGCCGACACTTTCCCTCCGCAGAAGCGCAGCATGGCCTTCGCCGTCTACGGCATGGCCGTGGTGCTGGCGCCGGTGTTGGGCCCAACCGTCGGCGGCTGGATCGTGGACAACTACAGTTGGCGCTGGATCTTCTTCATCAACATCCCGGTTGGGATGTTGAGCCTTTACCTCACCAACCGTGTGGTGGAAGACCCGCCCTATCTGGAAAAGATCCGCAAGCGCAAAGAAGGCGTGGACTACTGGGGCCTGGGGCTGCTGGTGGTTTCGATCGGCGCCCTGCAGGTGCTGCTCGACAAAGGCCAGGAAGACGACTGGTTCAGCTCCCGCTTCATCACCACTTGCACGGTGGTTGCCGTCATCGGTCTGATCGTCTTCGTCATCCGCCAACTCCACGTGAAGCATCCCATTCTCGACCTGCGGTTGCTGGCCCAGCGCAATGTGGGCACCACCATGTTCGTCATGTTCATGGTGGGTGTATCGCTCTATTCCTCCACCGTGCTCATTCCGCAGTTCCTGCAGGAGATCATGGGCTATAGCGCCGAGCAGGCCGGCATGGCGGTGTCCAGCGGCGGCATCGCGCTCATGCTGCTATTCCCGGTGGCCGGAGCGCTGGCGCCCAAATTCGACCCCCGCTGGCTGGTGGCCATGGGCTTCACCATCACCACCTACGGCCTCTATCGCATGACAGGACTCAACCTCAATGTCAGCTTCGGCATGGCCGTGAGCTGGCGCGTGGTCATCGCGCTGGGTTTGCCGTTCCTCTTCATCCCCATCAATACACTCTGCTACGTGGGCATTCCCCAGGAGAAGTACAACGAGGTCAGCGGCATGTCGGCGCTGATGCGCAACCTGGGCGGCTCGGTGGGCATCAGCTTTGTCACCACCCTGCTGGTGCGCACCAGCCAGCAGCACCTGGCCATGCTGGGCGCGCACACCATTAGCGGCAACCGGCCGTTCGAGGTCATCCGCAACGGTCTGGCGGGTGCTTGGATGCAGCGCAGCGGCGGCGGCGAGCCAGACGCCTTGCAGCGCGCCGGGGCCCAGATCTTCGGCATGGCGCAGATGCAAGCCCGCCTGCTGGCCTATGTGGATAGTGTCTGGGTCATGGTGGCTCTAACCGCCATCCTCATCCCGCTGCCGTTTCTCATGAAGCGCCCCAAGAAAGCCGCCCCTACGCCCATCGGGCATTGAGGAATCCACTTGAGAAACGGGATCTTGGGGCTTTCAGGTGGATCAGCCAGCCCGAGCGAGAGGAATGATTTTGGTTTGCAAGAACTCAATTCTTCCACGAAGTTGCTCGGCATTAGCGTGGGTTGGTGACACGTTCACAGGGATCAGATCCTCTACGCTTTCGCCTTTTTCCGCCGCTTCGACCCACGCTTCCATCTCGGAGCAATAGGCGTCGAGGGCGTCGGCCGCTGTTGGGTTATCCTCGACCACAATATATGCAGGCGGGAGGTCCCCAACGATCACCCACAAAGATGAATCAACATCCTCAGAGCGAGGAGTTATCTGAAACAGAAAAACGGCAACAACTCCGCCGACGCCGAAAGCAAAATGCTGAGAATCTATGCGCTCACACCATTCTTTCTCGCACATAAACTCGTGGGCTTCCGTTGCCATCTTTCGAAGGAGATTCGCATCCGCAGCTGAATCTCCTTCGATTGAATCGACTGGCATCATTCCCTCGATACGAACTGAGGTATCGTTCATAAGGCCTCAGCTCTCCTTGCCCTGCACCGCCAGCGCCTGCTGCAGATCCGCGATGCTCATCCCGTTTCGATCCCAGGTGAAGCCGCCCGAAGGAACTGCGCCGCCGATGATCGGGCATTGAAAAGGGCTACGTCTTTCCCCGCCGGTGCTGGCGAACCAATTCGATCAGGGACATGTCTGTCTCTCCGCGAACGGCAGAGAGCTTTGCATCGCTTGGCCAAGCCGGCAAGAAATCGTCTCCGTAGATCTTGCGAAGAGAGGCTACAAGGGTACTTCCGCTCTTCTCTTCGATCCGTCCCCCCTCCCGATCATCTTGACGACCATTCTGGGGCGCGGGCTTTCCCTTCCCTGCTAACCCACTAGAAGATTTGTTTTCAGCTTTCATCGGGCGAGGATCGCTGCCTTCCACAAGCCCTGGCCTATTACGCTGATGGTACAGAGATGTCATCCACTTTTCAGTGCCATAGACGCCTTGGAGCATTTTGGGGACGTAGTGTGCCACGTCCAGAAGCGGCCACAACAAGCCCGTTCCGTCTCCCAGGATTTGAATCTGCTTCAGTTCCTCTTCGCCTGCTTCGCCCAGACCCTGTAGCAGGTGCCGTGGAATCGTATAAGTCACGCCATTGTCGAAAACCAATCGAAAACTGGCTGTCGCATTGGAGTAAAAAGCCCTCACTACCCTTTGCGCAACCTTCTCGTAGGCGCGCGCCCGCTCCAGGGCCGCATCGATCTCAGCGTCCGTGGTTATCACCTGTGCAGGTTCAGGCATGAGCTTCCTCCCATAGTTCCATCAGATCATCGAAATGAGTGCGCGCCACATTCAAAATGTGGCGCACATGGTTTCTCTTTGCATCTGCCGGCTGAAGAGCGTCTTTCCTGTCAGCCAATCGCGCCTGCCGATCCCCTCCCAGCTCAAGGATCGCGAGAACTCCCTGGTACCGAGCATGAACGTGCGGGGGATCATGATCCTCGGGATACACGCGAAATGTCACCCCATCGAACAGGAACGATCCCACCCGAAAAGGACACTCCAAATTGCATGCGCGGCGCGGCCTTCCTAGGCGGCCGCTAACGCCTGCTCCAGATCGGCGATCAGATCTTCCTTGTCCTCGATGCCAATGGACAGCCGGATGCGGCCTTCGGTAATCCCCATGGCATCCCGCTGCGCCTGCGTTACCGAAGCGTGAGTCGTGGTTGCCGAGTGCGAGGCCAGCGACTCCACCCCGCCCAGAGACTCCGCGCTGAGGAAGATCTTGATGGCCTTCAGGAACCGTCCCGCGGCCTCGCGGTCTGCGACCTCAAAACTCATCATGGAGCCGAAGCCCTTTTGCTGCTTCACGGCCAAATCGTACTGCGGATGGCTCTTCAACCCGGGATAAGCCAGCTTGCTGACCTTGGGATGCGTCGACAGGTATTCGGCAATCGCGCGCCCGTTCTCTTCGTGCTGCTTGACGCGCAGGGGCAGCGTCTTGATGCCGCGCAGCACCAGGAAGCACTCGAAGGGCGACATGATGCCGCCGGCTGCCTTCTGCACCAGCAAAAACCGCTCCTTGTGCTCCGGTTTGGAGCCGATCAGCGCCCCACCCAGCCCGTCCGAATGGCCATTGAGATACTTGGTCGTCGAATGCATCACGATATCCGCGCCCAGCGCCAGCGGACTCTGCAGCACCGGCGACAGAAAGGTATTGTCCACGCTGACTTCAATGCCGTGCTCGTGGGCAATCGCGCTCACTGCGGCAATGTCGGTCAACACCATCAGCGGGTTGCTGGGCGTTTCGATGTGAATCAGCTTGGTATTCGGCCGGATGGCCGCGGCAACAGCCTTCAGGTCGCTGGTGTCGACGTATTCGATGGCAATCCCATAACCCGAGACAATCTGATCCAGCAGCCGCACCGTACCCGCGTACACATCCTTGGAGCAGATCAGGTGATCGCCCGCGCGCAGCATGGCCACCAGCGCCGAGATGGCCGCCATGCCGGTGGTGAAGGCATGGGCGCTGGTGCCGCATTCCAGGGCCGCCAGGGCTTCCTCAAGCCGGTCTCGCGTGGGGTTGCCGGCGCGCGAGTAGTCCCAACCGCGGTCGGTGCCGATGCCGGTCAGTTCAAAGGTCGAGGATAGGTAAAGTGGCACATTCACGGCGCCCGTCTGGGCGTCTGGGTACTGTCCGGCGTGAACGGCGAGGGTCGAGTATTTGTACGAAGCAGGGGTCATGGTCTGCGCTTGATCTCCTGCCTTCTAGCTTACCTCGCCACCTGCGGTGGGGCTAACTCCACCTGCAGTGGGGCAGGCTGTCTTGGGCGGGTTTTGTGGTGTATGCGGCCGGCTGCCGCCGATCCCTTCCGTCTACTTCGGGGTAGTGGCGCCTTGCTTCCCCACATGGGCCACCGGAAAATACCCGGTGCGGGTGCGGACCACGAGTTTGCCCATGCCTTTGGCCGAGGCCGTCACCACTACTCGGCGGAAGCCCGGCTCGGTGGTCGGCTTGTTGCTGTGATAGCCCAGCGTGTACTGATTGCGGATATCCCGCGCCACCTCGGCGGCAATCTGGTCGATGTTCTCAATGGACTTGGGAAAGTAGGCCATGCCCCCGGTCTCGGTCGACAGCATCTCCAGGGCGCGGCGCGCGTGGCGCACCTCCTGGTGGCTCATTTCGTCGCCAAACAGCAGGCCGATGGAGTAGATGACCGGTCCCGACAACTGCTGTACGCGCTGGATGGTCTGCTCAAGATTGAGGGTCGAGGCATTGTCTTCGCCGTCGGTGATCAGGATCAGCACCTGCTTGGGCCGCTTGGCGTCAGCCGCCAGCTTGTCTGCCGAGGCCACCACGGCATCGTAAAGCGCGGTGCCCCCGCGGCTCTCGACATGGCTCAATCCGTCGCGCAGCTTGTTCAGGTCGGAGGTGAATTCCTGGTCGATGAAGGCCTCGTCGGAGAAGTTGACGATGAAGGCTTCGTCTTGCGGGTTCGATGCCTGGATCAGATCCAGCGCGCTCTTGTTCACCGCCGGGCGCTTGCGCGACATCGATCCGGAGTTATCGACCACCATGGCGATCGAAACCGGTAGATCGGTGTGCTGAAAGCTGATCAAGGACTGTTTGACGCCGTCTTCGGTGACCTCGAAATTCTCCTTCTTGAGGTCGGGAACCAGCTTGTTGCCTTCGAGCACGGTGGCGTTCAACACCACTTCTTCCACTTCGGTGCGGAGAATGAAGCCGTCGCCCTGCTTGTGGCCGGTGCCGGTGGAAACGACCACCGGCGGCTCGGCATCGGGCGAGCGCACCGGGTCGCGATCCACGGTGAGCGGTGCCGCTTGCTGCTGGGTAGAGGTGCCGCCTGACCCGCTGGCTGGGGTCGAAGGCTGTTGCCCCGGCAGCGTCAGGGCCGCTGCGGACAAAAGAACCACGAAAACCACATTATTGCAAAGGCGCATAGTAACCGGTACGAGCATGGACTGTCAGTGGAGGTAAACCCTGTGGAGGATTGACCTTCACCTTCACTTTACGCCACTTGCCGTCCCGATTGAGGTTCTGGGGCCTGTATCCGATCACATATTGGTTGCGCAATTCGGTGGAAATCTTCTCCGCGATGTCGCCCATCTCGGCCAGATCGTCCACGCGGAACAGCCTGCCGCCCGTCTCTTCGCTCAAATCGTCGAGCAATTGCGGCCCGGCGCGCTCTTCGGGCGTGGGCGCATAGGGGTCGAAGATGCCGATGGAATAAATCTCCACATCCGACTCCCGCACCTGCGCGCGCAGTTCGCCTTCGGTGTAGCGGGAGCGGTTGTCGCCTCCGTCGGAGACCACCAGCAGGGCCTTGCGCTCGTGCCGGGCGTCCTTCATCTTGTTCAGGCCATAGTAAATGGCGTCAAGCAGGGCAGTGCGGTGGCCGCTGCGCACGGTGGCCAGCCGCGCCTGTATATCTTCGACCGAGTTGGTGAAGTCTTCAATCAGTTCCGGCCGGTCGTTGAACCCGATTACGAAAAACTCGTCTTGCGGATTGGCGGTCTTGATGAATTGCAGAATCGACTCCCGGGCCCGGATGAGCTTGGAGGTCATGGAGCCGGAAAGATCGAAGATGATCCCGATCGAAACCGGTGCGTCTTCCGCGGCAAAGGTCCGGATCGCCTGCTTGCCGCCGCCCTCGAAGACTTCAAAGTCTTCCCGCTCCAGGCCCGTGACTAGCCGGTTCATGGGATCGGTGACCGTAACCGGCACCAGCACCATGTCCACGTCCATGCGGATAAACGAACCAGGGTGCACCTTCAGCGACCCGGTGCTTGTCTCGGCGGGCGCTTCGGCGCCGGCCGGAGCGCCGGTGGCAGGCGTTCCCGTAGTGCCAGGAGGAGGCACATGGACCTTGTTGAGCGGATCTTCTTGCCCCAGAGAGTGTGCAAGCAGGAACACCGCTGCCAGCCCGCAGATGCCCATCCCCCGCCACAACCGAAGCAGGGCCGTGCGTTCGCCTTCCAGAATCCGCTGGACAAGGAGCATCTTCATATCGCAACTCCAAAGAATGAACGCGATATTAGCACGATTCGCACAATTGTGTTGCCATCCCATTGCATCTCGATCGTCCCATCTGCCGGGATTGAAATTGACCTGCCTGGGGTTCCTGCTGGGATACAATCGAGCGAAGCGCATCGACATCCCGTGGCCGGCAACAGCGGGGCTGCGATGCACTAATCCAGTTGTTTGACGGGGAGCAAGACCTTCAGTTATGGCCCGCATCTATCCTTTTCGCGCCTGGCGCTACAATCCTTCTGCCGTTCGCCTGGATGACGTCGTCACCCAGCCTTACGACAAGATCTCCCCGGCCATGCAACAGGCCTACTACGATCGCAGCCCTTACAATCTGGTGCGCATCATTCTGGGCAAGCCCGAGTTGTTTGATGGCGAAGGCGGCGAAAGCGTCTACACCCGCGCGGCCCGCGATTTCACAGCCTGGCGGAAGCAAGGTGTTCTGGTGCAGGAAAAGGATCCCTGCATCTTCGCTTATTCCCAGCGCTTCAAGGTGCCCGGCACTGAAATCGTGAAGGAGCGGCGCGGCTTCATCGCCCTGGGCAAGGTCCACGACTACGCCGAGCAGGTGGTTTACCGCCATGAGCAGACGCTGTCGAAGCCCAAGGGCGACCGGCTCAACCTGCTGCGGGCCACGCACGCGCACTTCGGCCAGATCTTCATGCTCTATTCCGATCCCGCCGGCAGCATCGAGAAGATTCTGTACGACGACAACGGCCCCGCCGACGCCGAAACAACCGACGAGTATGGCGTGTTGCATCGCCTGTGGAAGATCGCCGATCCGGCGGTCATCAACCTGCTGACCACGGCCATGGCCGACAAGAAGCTGATCATCGCCGACGGCCACCATCGCTACGAGACGGCTCTGAACTACTCCAAGGAACATGCACCCGTTACGACGGCACAGGTGCAGCATAGCACCAGCCAAGTGCCGCAGCCCCGCTATCCGGAGGCCGCGGTCATGATGTCGTTCGTGAATATGGACTCCGACGGCCTCGTGGTTCTGCCCACCCATCGCGTGGTGCATAGCCTGCCCGCCTTCGACCCCGCCGCCTTTGCTCGCGCCGCCGAAGCGTTCTTCACGGTCGAGCCACTGCATGAAGCGGACTCCTCGACTTTCATGGACACTCTGGGCAAACAGGAAGGCACCGCCTTCATCGCCGTCACGCGCGGCGGAGACTTTCTGCTTCGTTCGAAATCCGATGTCATCGACGCGGCTTTGTCAGACCTGCCCGAACGGCAGCGTCACCTTGACCTGAGCCACCTGCACTCCATCGTGCTCGACCGGTTGCTGGGGCTGGACGCGGAAAAGGTGCGCGACCAGACCAACATCCGCTACCTGCGCGATGCCGGCGAAGCGGTCGACCAGGTTCGCCGCGGCGAGGCCGATGTCACCTTCCTCACCAATCCCGTTTCCATGGAGCAATTGCGGGAAGTGGCCTTTGCCGGCGATGTGATGCCGCAGAAGTCCACCGACTTCTTCCCCAAACTGCTGAGCGGGTTGACCATCTACGCGCTGGACTAGGACAAAAAGCGGCATCGACTCATCTCTGTGCAGAGGACGCGACCCCAGGGAGACCGGTGCCAACGATCAGCAGGTTTTACGGGATCTTGATTCAGATGTACTTTGGCGATCACGTTCCACCTCACTTTCACGCGCTGTATGCTGAATTCGAGGCGTTGATCGCCATTGAGACATTTGAAGTGATTCGCGGCGGTTTGCCAGGCCGCGCCATGGCGCTGGTGCTGGAATGGGCACAAATTCACCGAGATGAGCTCAGGAGAGATTGGGAACTATGCGTGCAGAATCAAACGCCTATGAGAATCCTCCCTTTGCCTTGATCGACGACGTCGCACCTCGGTCGCCTTGGCGAGTCACCTCAGTCGAAGCCCTTCCCGGCTACCGTCTGCGCGTTGCCTTTGCCGATGGCCTTTCCGGGACTGTCGACATGGCCAACTTGGTACATTCACCCAAGGCAGGAGTCTTCGCCGCACTCGCAGACCCGGCTCTATTTGCGCAGGCTGCTCTGGATTGTGGCGCTGTAGTGTGGCCCGGTGACTTAGACCTTGCTCCCGATGCCATGCATGCGGCAATCCAGCAGCACGGAGAATGGCTTGTCCGAGACCCCTCCTGATGGACAATGTTTTGATCCGGATCAGGTGGTAGCAGTTCAACTGGCCCCTGTTGCATCTCGAAGCCGATTCCCTCTGCTCGACGTCCAAAGAGATAAGAACCCGGCTCAAGACGTTCCAAGAGGAGATAGCATCCGTGATCGGAAGAAGCATCACAGGTCTTTTCTCGCAAGCTCTGATGTTGCTTGCAGCAACTTCTATCTGTGTCCTGCAAGTTTCAGCTCAGGATGCATTGCCACCAAAAGACTCTCCGGCAAACGCATCGCGGCTTTTGCCGGCGCCGGCAAAAGCCGCAACAACTGAAACGACCACAAAACCAATCACCGTCCTGGAAGAGACCCTGATGAGGGTTCGCACCACTGAGCCCCTGAACAGCAAACAAGCCAAGGGAGGCATGCAACTGCGCTTCACGGTGAGCCAGGACATCCTGGTGGGCGATGCGCTGGCCATTCCGTCCGGCGCCACCGTCCACGGTGTATTGGTCAAGTCAAAAAAGGCCGGCGTGCTGACCGGAAGCCCGGAGTTGACGCTCCAGTTGGTTTCACTTGACCTGGGTGGGCACAGATATCAGCTCGATTCCTACCCATTCAAGGTAGAGGGGACCAGCAAGACTCGTCCCACGGAAACCAAGGCCATTCGGGGCGCTTACGTGGGTGCCATCGCGGGCAGCATCACCAGTGGCGTGAGCGCCAAAGGCGGAATCCAAACCGACGGGACAGGCAAAGCGGTCGGCATGGCGGCAGGCGCTGTCGTCGGGGCGGGTGCTGGCGCGGCGGTATCGGCGCTAACCCCGGGCCCCGGAATATGGATCCCTTCCGAAGCGCAGGTGGACTTTTATCTGGCCGCGCCTGTGACCGTTATACCGGTCAGCGCCAAAGAGGCGGCAAAGCTCGCCGAGGGACTTCGTTCCGGTGGCCCAAGCCTCTACTTGCGCGGCGATACTCCATAGTGCGACTGTTGTAACAGGCAACAGCGACTTCCGCCCGCTCAGTGGCGGACCTAAACTGTGCCGCTTCAATGCCTGAAGCCATTCTCTGACTGTCCTTGCCCCGAGGTTTGCTCTTGCCGGTTAAGATCGGAATTCGGCCAGTTTCCACGACAGCAAACCCGGCGCTGCGAGGCTTCGGACTGGCCTTCGCGCTGGCGGCCCTTTTGGCAACCGTTCGACCTTCTACAGCCCAAGCCCCTCCCCCGCCCCCGCAATCCCGCTTCGTGGTGGTGCTCGATGCAGCGCATGGCGGCGACGACACGGGCGCCCGCTTCAAAAGCATGACCGAGAAAGACTTCACCCTGGCTCTCAGCGTCCGTCTGCGTTCCCTGCTGTCCGCCCGCGGCATCCAGGTGATCACCACCCGTGAGTCCGACGCCGCCATCGACCTGAACCGCCGGGCAGAGATAGCCAACCACGCCAACGCGGGAGCCTGCATCAGCCTGCACGCCAGCGACAGCGGAGCAGGCCCACACCTTTTTGTTTCGTCCCTGGCGCCCACGCAGCCCACTGTGTTTGCTGCCTGGAAGACCGCGCAGAGCGCCTGGGTCTCGCGTAGTCTGGCCCTTGCCGGGGTACTCAATTCCGCCCTGGTGCAGGCCGGCATGACGCCCACTCTTGGCCGCACTGCGCTGCCCGCGGTCGATAGCATGACCTGTCCGGCCGTGGCCATTGAGATTGCTCCGCTGCGGATAGCGGGCCACAAAACTACCGCGACGCTCGACGACCCCGGCTACCAAGCCAACGTGGCCGGCGCCTTGGCCGCAGCCATACTGGAATGGAAAGCGGAGGCCCGCCAGCCGTGATTCCCCGCTACCAGACCGTGATCTTCGTCGTACTCCTGGTGGCCTCCGTGGTCATGGGCATCGCTCTCTGGCAACTGCGCGAGCACGCCCACCAGCGCCTGGTGGCCGGACAGGACTCCGCTCCCACCCAGGCCCCCGCCGTCGCGCCCTCCGAGCAGGCTACCCTGCTGGTGGCCAACGACAACGACAGTTCCCTGCTTACCCAAATGCAATCTCTCCCCTTGCCCGAGGATTCCGGCCCCCGCGCCCGGGCAGTGCTGGGGAAACTGCTGGATCTTTACGCCGCGCCCGACGCCAACCACCCCGTGCCGGGAGGAGCTTCCTCGATTACGCAGGTCTACTTTCTGCCTGCCCTCGGTTCGGAAGGCGCCAGCCAGCCCGACTCCGGCCCCCAGCTTGCCGTCATCAACCTGACCGGCGCCTTTGTTGCCAGTCACCCCTCGGGCCTGGAGACCGAGACTCTCACCGTGCTCTCCATCTGCGGCACCCTGCACGCCAACTTGCCCCGCGTCACCCAGGTTCGCTTTCTAGTGGACGGCCAGACCCGCCCCAGCTTAGCCGGCCACGCCGACCTCACTCGCACCTACCTGGTGGACGAGGCCATTCCCGCCGAGGCTGCCCACTAGTGAGCAGCGACGCCGCTGCAAGGGGCTTTAATCCTGCAGCAATCAGCTGTATGATGGACGCGTAGCTATGCGTAAGCCTATCCACCTCACGTTCCCGCCACCCACTCTTGAAGAATTCGAGAAGCACTACCGCATCTCCAAGGCGCGCAAGAAAGAGTTGCTTGCGATGGTAGAGGAGTTCAAGGCTACGCTCTCCAATCAGGATGAGACGCCTGTGGACTTAATCGAACCCGAAAAGAGGCGCAAGAGTGCCTCCGCTGCCTGACCCGAACAGCGTCTTTCTGAACGTCCCTTACGACGAAGAATTCCGCAGCCTCTACATCGCTTACATCGTCGGGCTCTGCCAGCTTGGCTTCGTTCCTCATCTTGCCTCGGAAATCCCAGGTGGGGACCGCAGACTGAACAAAATCATCAAGCTCATCCAGAGTTGTCGCTACTCGATCCACGATCTCTCCAGGATCGAATTGAGCACGACGCCATCAGCCGTGCCCCGATTCAATATGCCTCTGGAATTGGGGATGACGATCACGTGGGCCAATCTGCACCCCAGCCGCCACACCTGGTTCGTTTGGGAGTCGGAGCCCTATCGGCTCCTGCGGTCGGCCAGCGATCTGAATGGAACCGATCCATACATTCACAACGGCACACCGGAAGGAATTCTTCGTGAATTGTGCAATGCGTTCGGGCGTGGCTTTATGCCGTCGGTGCCAAAGATGTTAGAAAACTATCAGTGGGTCAATCACTTCCTTGAAGCAATGCTTTACAAGCACGGAACGCGCAATCCATATGACCGAAGTGTCTTTATGGAGTTGTGTTATATCTCCAAGTTGCTTGCGGATTTGACCCGCCTGTCAGGACCAGCGAGTTAGCAAATGACCCCCACCATCGGCGTTTTCGATTCCGGCTTCGGAGGCCTCACGGTGCTGCGCGCACTGTTGGCCCGGCTGCCCCAGGCCCAATTTGTCTTCATCGGCGACACGGCGAGACTGCCCTACGGCTCCAAGTCGCGACGCACCATCGCCCGCTACGCGGCTCAAAGCGCGCAGTTTCTGGTGCGGGAACAGGGCGCGCAGTTCCTGGTGATCGCTTGCAACACCGCCAGCGCCCTCGCTTTGGACGCCATCCAGGCCGCGGTGCCCGTGCCGGTGCTCGGCGTGATTGAGCCCGGCGCCTCGGCTGCCCGCTCCGCCTCCCGCACGGGCGACGTGCTGGTGATCGCCACCGACGCCACGGTGCAGAGCCACGCCTACGCGGCCGCTTGCCAGGCTTTGGGCTTGCGCGCCCTGGAGAAGGCCTGCCCGTTGCTGGTTCCACTGGTTGAAGAAGGCTGGACCGACCATCCCGTGACCGCGCAGGTCATCCGCGTTTATCTGGATGAGTTGCTGGCGGAGGCCGCAGGCGCGGGCCTGAACCCGGATACGCTGGTGTTGGGCTGTACCCACTATCCGCTGCTGCGGCCTCTGTTGGAGCAGGCTGTCCCTGCCGGGATGCGGGTCATCGACTCCGCCGAAGCCGCCGCCGAAGCCGTTGTGCGCCACTTCCCCATGGAGAAATCGGAAGAACGCCCGCTGACCGCGCAGGTCGTCCGGTGCTTCGCGACCGATTCGGTGGAGAAATTCGAGCGCCTCGGCTCGCGCTTTCTGGAGCTCCCTGTGGGCAAGGTTGAATTGGTCGACCTCGGCGGCTGAGAACGAAAGAACGAGGAACCGAGGCGCGAGCGTCCCGATTTGGACGCCAAAACACATTGCTCTACCGACGTAAGTCCTTTATTTTCAATGCTAGAATTGAGCTATTATCGACCTAACCTGTTTGTTTTCTGTCCGATACGTCGAAAACGGGGGAGGGGGAGGATGGGGGTGGGGCACCGTTCCTTCAACTCAGAGCGTTTTCAGCCCCAAAACGCACTCAAAGTGGGCTTCAATCTCTCTATTATGTGCCCATCGTGAATAATTCTACGCAACGGAGATAAGGGCGCTTTTTTTTTGCGTCACAGCGGTTCCTCTCAACCGGGTTTCCTACGGCTCACTTGCCATCCACATCGCGAGTCAATAGGCTTTTTATCGTGGATGTTCGTGTAAATGGGGCCATGTTGGAACTACTGGGCCGTTATCCGGAGTTCTTTGAACCCAGTACGACCGAGATTCCCGCCGCACTTGAAAGATTGGCGACCGCCGGCTTCAAGGAAGAGGATGGCTGTGTTTCACAAGAAGCGGGTAGGCCAGTCGTGGCTCATCGACAACTTGGAAGCCTACAAGGAGGAAGCGATCGCCTTGCTCGATTTTGGAGTTTGAAGGCCGCTGGTTTCAACCGCGTCGGGGGAGGCGCAGAGGTTGGTCGCGCAGCGCTTCGCGGCAGATAAATCACTCCGTCCTGGTTGGAATAGGCGGGCCGGTAGTTTTCCAGGATGGCCTCCAGGATCGGGGGCTGGAAGCGCTCGTAGGCCCAAGGGTCATTCAGTTCGCTGGATGCGCTTTCGTCTAGTTGGATCGCCGCAAATTTCCGGTCGTGCAACGCGTTGACCATCACGCCTGGATCCAATTTGCCCTGTTCGATGAAGCGCGAAGCGTTGAACGGATCGTACCGATAGGGTTTGCCTGCGTAATAGCAGCGCAGCAGACTTTCGCAAAGCGCCGGGCCATTTTGCTGGCGCAGGTAGACTACCTCCGAGGCAAAGCGGCGCTCCTGGTCGCGACTCTGCGCCAGGGCCTTGTCTGTCCGCCAGTTTCCAGACAGGATCATGGGGATTGCCAGCCAGAGAAACAGCCCTGCGCACACGATGGGGCGAGGCAACGCGGCGATGTTCCCCAGAGACAACCGCGGGAGCCGCGCCCAGAAGACGCCGGTCAGCAAAGCCGTTGCGACCATCACCCCAAAGACTCCATTGATGGCGACTCCCTGACCGCCGCAAAAAACGGCGTCAACCACCAGCGCGCAGATCAACAGCAAGGCGAGCACCCGTCGTCTCGAGGTTTTCAGGCATGGCCGCACCATCCAAACCGCTGCCAGCAAAGGCAAAACAATAGGACCGAGCCAATCCCGCAACTTGATCGCGCCAGCGTAGACGGAATAGCTTCGCGGAGACAGCAGGCAACTGAGATACGAAGCACCGTCGACGTGGCTGGTCACTACCACGCTGATGGCCGTCATGAGCGCGATGGCGCCCGCAAACCGTAAAGCCCTGCGCGGCTTCGACATGGCCAGGTCGACCAATACGGCCAACGGGAACTCGATCAGGTTGTGCTTGATGTTGCCGCTCAGCACAAACAGCAGCGCGCAGACGCCCAGTCCTGCGGCGCCCCGGTTACTTCGAACATAAATATACAAGCCCGCCAGGGAAAGGGCCTGCGCAAGCATCTGCGGATCGTCCATGCCCACGTAGGTGTCGGCGTTGGCGCAGAACAGGGCCAGCAGAAACGCTCCAGCCAGCCACGCTGCGGCGCGCGATCGCGTCATGTGCCAGACAATCAGCGCCGCCAACGCGCCGCTCAGACAAAGGCCCGCGAGCGAAATCATGCGCGCGGCGAACAGATAGCCCGAAGGAGATTCTCCCAGCGCGGCAATCAGATGAAACGAGAGCGCAGGATAGTTGACGTATGTCCACCCATACGGGGCCGGATAAAGCGGTTGATGCGCCGCCAATCTCAACGCGGTATAGGCGTTCCATCCCTCGTTGTAGCCGATCTCCAACAGCCGGAAGGCGCGCACCACCGGAACCACCGCGGTCCATACCAATATCGCCGCGCAGAAAGCGGGCAAAATCAGCGACAATCTGTTGCTGCCGATGCGGCCAAGCAAAAGCTTCATCTATAGGGTTCCATGACCGGTCTCCTTGCTTGAGTGCTTAGACGATGTTTTTCGCTTCCGAGTGACCTGCGGGGAAAGCGCACGAATGCGGTGGAGGGGAGAATGCTCGCAGGGCTTTGGGGCCATCCGGGAGCGAGCATTTGCATGTAGTCTGGAGTTTGGACTTCGCACACCCGATCCAGCCCTGCGCTGCGCGGCACTGTGCGTGTCAGAAGAGGGAGAGCAATCGTGAGCGAGAGCACGGCAAAGCCCATCCGCAGAGCACTTTTGAGCGTCACTGACAAGACCGGCCTGGCGGAGTTCGCGCAGGCCCTGGCAGGCTTTGGCGTGGAACTGATTTCCACCGGCGGAACCGCGAAGGCGCTGCGCGCGACAGGGCTCCAGGTCAAAGACATCAGTGAGTTGACCGGGTTCCCGGAGATGCTCGACGGCCGGGTCAAGACACTGCACCCCAATGTTCATGGGGGCCTGCTTTATATCCGCGGCAACGCCGAACACGAAGCTGCAGTCGCCGAACACGGCATTCAGCCCATCGACATGGTGGTGGTGAACCTCTACGCCTTTGAAAAGACGGCCTCGCAGCCCGGCGTGGCCTTCGGTCATCTGATCGAGAACATCGACATCGGCGGCCCATCCATGGTCCGCTCCGCCGCCAAGAACTTTGAAGACGTGGCCATCGTCACCCGCGTCTCCGATTACGGCCCCATTATCGAAGAGATGAAGGCTGGCCACGGCGCTCTGGGGCGCGCGACGCGCTGGCGTCTGGCCAAACAGGCCTTTGCCACCACAGCCGCCTACGACAGCGCCATCGCCAGCCATCTCGACCGCATTGCCGAGGCCCCCGAGCCCAAGGCACATGCCGAGCCGGACACGACGAGCCTGCCCACGACTGTGAGGCTCAACTTCAAGCTGGCGCAGTCGCTGCGCTATGGCGAGAACCCCCACCAGCGCGCGGCTTTGTATGCCGATGGCACGGGCCTGGGCATCGCCGGCGCTCACCAGCTTCAAGGCAAAGAGCTCAGCTTCAATAACCTGGTCGATTTGGACGCCTGTTGGGAGCTGGCCCAGGAGTTTAACGAGCCCGCCGCGATCATCGTGAAGCACACCAACCCCTGCGGCGCGGCCACCGGAGCCAGCATCCTGGAGGCTTACACCAAGGCTTTGGCCGCCGACCCTGTCTCGGCCTTCGGCGGGGTCATCGGCATCAACCGGACAGTCGATGGCGAGGCTGCAGGAGAGATCGCCAAGCTCTTTGTGGAAGCGATTGCCGCGCCATCCTTTACCCCCGAGGCCCGTGAGCGCTTCGCCGCCAAAAAGAACCTGCGCCTTGTGGAAGTGCGCTCCGCGGCTCCGCGGCCTGTCGTCAAGAACGTCTCCGGCGGGCTGCTGTTGCAGGATGCCGACACCGGCCGCGTCGAGGAGTCGGAACTGAAGGTTGCTACCTGGCGGCCGCCGACGCCAGAGGAGATGCGCAGCCTGCTGTTTGCCTGGCGGGTGTGCAAGCACGTCAAATCGAACGCCATTGTCTACGCCAAAGATGGGCAGACCATCGGCGTGGGCGCAGGGCAGATGAGCCGGGTGGATGCAGCCAAATTCGGGGCCATGAAGGCGGTTTTGCCGCTCGCGGGCTGCGTCGCGGCTTCCGATGCCTTCTTCCCGTTCCCCGACGGACTCGAGGCTGTCGCGGCGGCAGGCGCTACGGCGGTGATCCAGCCGGGCGGATCGGTGAGAGATGCCGAAGTGATTGCAGCCGCGGACAAGCTAGGCATGGCCATGGTGTTCACCGGGATCAGGCATTTCCGGCACTGATACGGTGGCGGGCTCGATTTGTGCTTTCCCAGGTCCCAAAAGCGGGACCTCCACCCCACGGACGAGGACCTGTCCGTGGGGACCCCGGACCTGGGCCACCCGGCTTTTATATTTCAAACCCATGCGATCGTTGGCCTAGTTTTCCGACGGTTTTTCGATGTGGTCGATAACCAGCGCTTCCACCTTGGCTCTTGTCGATTCCAGTTTCAACCCCAACTGCTCTTGAAGTGCCGTCAGGATCGAACTTCCAGCCGCATCCTGCGCCCCTGCGCTGGGCGCGCCTTGGCTTGCCCCGGAGGGGTTCACGATGGCATTACCTTGTTTATCGGGCGTCCAGTTCAAAGCGAAGTCATAACTGCCGGTCAGGCCGGTTTCGTCAACGACCACGCGGCCGCCGAGATCGTCCCTGCCCGACAACCAGCCGGTGAAGAGCGCCATCGAAACCGCGTCTGCCCGCAACTGTCCTCGCGATCCCCCGCTCAGAGTGGGCATGGGCTGGGCTTGCGGATCGAGCGATCCTTTGGCCGGAATCAGCTTCGGACCATTCTTCGCGACGACCAATGCATAGACGGGCAGATCTTTGACCTGACTCCTGACTTGCAGGTTGAATCGATCCATCAGCAATGACCGAACCATCAATCTGTATTGTTCAAATCTCCGATCGGGAAGCAGGTTCTTGATTGCTTCCGCTTGCGCATCCGCAATCTTGGCATCGACATCGAACCGGTCCGATCCAATCCAGCGTGGCTCCTTCGGAAGCTGGTCGTCCGATTTGACGTTGTAGGCAAACCGGATCAGCGCGGTCACGGTGCCGTTCTCGACTCTGAATCTTGTGGGCGAAATCATGAAATTATGCAGATCGCTGTCGGATTTGCTGGGCCGGATCGCAGCCACTTCGAAGGCCGGCAATGGGGCTGCTGCGTTCTGGACTTGGATCGGCGGCGCGGCTGATTGACCTGGTGCGCACTGAGCGCCCAAGGCCACCAATCCCACCATCCCCAACAAAAGCCGTATGCCGTGCATTGGTTTGCTCATACTCTCTCAAAAAATCGTTGGCGATGCTGGCTCTAATCTTTTGGACGGCCGAAGAACAGAACGTAGCCGTCGGGGTCGGAAATCTCAAAGCCGCGCAAGGCGTCGTGGGTATCTTTGAGCGGCGTGCTGAAGGTTGTGCCATGTTCGGCAAATTCGGCGGAAAGGGCATCCGGGTCCGGTGCATACACAAAGGCGTCCCATCTCATGGCGGGATGGCGCATAGGGTTCGGAAGCGGCGCAACCGCTCTGTCGGACTTGACCAGGATTTGTCCTCCGTCCCGGCCGACGATGGCGAACAAAGGATCCTGATCCGGCTCTTTGAATCTCGTCTCAAAACCAAGCTTGTCGCGGTAAAAGGCAATGGTTCGATCGACGTTGCCGACGATGAAGAATGGCGAGATAGCGTGTGTGGTTGCTCGTGGCCTGTCCATGGTTCTCCTTTGCTGGCGAGTGACCGACTGTTCTTTTCTGCAAGGTTAACAGCCCGTAGCAAAAGTCTGAATCTCTAAGAACATCCCACAGGGGCTGAGGCCCCGGCTTGAGTTTCAGCGTCTTGCGGCACGCGGCCCCGACCCTGAGGGTCCCCCGGTGCCCCGGTCGTGCCCTGCCGCACTGGAGACTTTCACCACGGGCTGCCAAGGATGGATCGTTCGCCAATGTTCGATGCCCGGGAGTCTATACCGGCACGCCGTTTGTCGCCGGAAGCAGGACCCCGACGAGGCGGCTCTGCGGCCGCAAAGCCCACGAAGTCACACAGAAACCGGTAATGACCAGCGGCGCGATGACATGAAAGCCGTAAGCGCCGTACCCGCCCACCGCCGCGCAAGATGCTGCCGCGCCAGTCAGGTCAAAGAAAATGCCGGCGTACGCCCACTCCTTCAGCCGCGGAAAACGCGGCACCAAAATGGCAATGGCTCCAAGCACCTTCCAAACTCCCAGGATGGCGAAGAAGTACATCGGGTAGCCCAGGGCGGGCACAACGCCATGGGGCTTTGCGAGATATTGCGCGATCTGCGCCATACCGCCGCCTCCGATGAAAAACGCCACGAGTACGGTCATCGTCCAATAGACAACGAGTTTTGATTTCATGGTTATTCCAACCTCCCAATGACCTGTTCGAGTTTGCCGATGAAGCTCTGCCATCCGTATTTCGCACCTTTGAAGCTGGCGCTTTCTTCCGACGGGAAGCCAGAATGCTCCATCCGTACATGGGTGCCGGCCGGGGTCGGCGTCAGCGTCCAGGCAACCACACTTTCCAGGCCCATCGAAACCCAGGTATACGAGAGCCTTGCAGGCGGATCGACCACGAGGACTTCGCAGTCGATGATCCCATTCCAGCCCGGCACAGGCGTGGAGCGGAAGTTGAAGCGGTGTCCCACCACAGGCTGAAAATCGTTCTTCATCAGCCACTCCTCAACCAACTGGCCCTGGCTGAGAGCTCGCCAGATCTTCTCAGGTGGATGCGGCATCTCCCGTTCTATGACGAGAGTACGAGTCGGGTCGATAGTCGTCATTTGTCCATCCTTTTCAGTAGGTTTTCAAGTTGATCGAATCGGTCTCGCCAGAAGGAGCCATATTGCTCCATCCAGTCGGCCAGCGGAGCCAAAGCTTGCGGACAAGCACTGTAATGGGTTTCGCGGCCCTCATGCCGATGGCCCACAAGCTTGGCGCGCTTCAGTATGGTCAGATGTTTGGAGACGGCAGGCTGGGAGATCCCGGCGCTGCTGGTCAACGCATGGACCGTTTGTTCGCCATCTCGCGCCAACCTCTCGAAAATTGCCCTGCGCGTCGGGTCGGCGAGGGCTTTGAAGACGGGATCGGCTAGGGCCGGCATGGGGGAACAATAACCAAACGGTTATTGATTGTCAAGCCGAAAGAGGGAGGGTGAGTGTGTTTTCGAGGGCCTATTTTTCGGCGCTCGAAGCCAGACGTGGGCCGCGGTGCATCTCGTGTTCTTTGCCAGAACGAGATTTCATGGATGCTCTCTCTGAGCGGATCTGGAGTAGAAGTGATTTGAATCACATTGGAGCTGTGCCGTTTGGTGTATTCTCCATTCAAATGGGACGCTTATCCAAAGTCGTGGTCCTTGCGCTCTTGCTGATCTTTGCAGGAGTTCAGGATCTGACGCCCCATCTCTGTGCTCAGCCTTTGGCGTGCCACGCGCACCCCTGCTGTGCAGCCCACCAGCAGGCTTCGGGTATGGGGTGCGGGACGGACTCCACGGTTTCGGGGAACCCCTCCTGCTGCAAAGTTTCGCCAGTGGAATCAGTGCCCGCCCTACCCATTCTGAACCCCGGCAATTCGCAGCAGGGCGCATACATCCTCCGAGCAACAAGCGATGTATCAGGCTTGCTCTCCGCACCGATTCTCCTACCCGATCGTGGTTTTCCGCGATCGGTGAAGTTGCAGAATTCGCCCGTTCACGCCCTCCTTTGCACCTTCCTGGTTTAATGCACCCCTGCGTCTAGAATCGCTCAGGCCAAATTGGTCTGCAGCGTCTACTTTTTCAGACAAAGGGAGTAATCCATGAAGAATTCAAGAATCCTCGCGATTTCGCGACTCTTGCCGCCTGTCGTCATTCCTGCCTTGGTGCTCGCCGCCAGTTTGTTGGTCTTTCTCCCTCGGGCCGCCGCTCAGAATTCACCAGGTCGCGACCAGGCCAGCGCTCGCCAGATAGTCGAGGCTTGGGAGTCGACCGCCCGAATGCATCAGGCAATCGGAGCGGAGAAGGGCGACCTCAAGATCGGCGAAGAAGGAATCGAATTCCGGTCGCAAAAGGGACGCACTGTCAAATGGCCGTTTGCAGAAGTGCAGACATTTCTTCTATCGCCGCACGCTCTGGCACTCGAAACATACGAGAACCGCAAGCATCACTTGGGCGGGATGCAGCGATTCAGATTTGACCTGGACCGAGCCGTTCCCCCGGAGTTGGCCGCGGAGCTGTCGAGAAGGATTCAGCGTCCCTCGCAGAATGAAGTTCCCGATCCAGGAACGCAAGGCATCGTCCTCCCTGCCCATCATCGGACGCTCACCGGCGGCACGAACGGAACGCTGTGTCTGTCCAAGAGTGGAATCGATTACGTCACGGCTGTCCGCGGGGACAGCCGCAGTTGGCGGTGGGCCGATCTGCAAACTTTATCGGACCCCGATCCCTTTCACCTGCTTGTGTTCGGGTATCGCGACACGTACTTCTTCGACTTGAAAGAGCCTCTATCGCCTTCCCTGTTTTATCGACTGGTGGATGCCTTGGATGCGCACAACATGGCCGAGCCGGGGCCCAGGCCGGATGCGCAAATTCAAAGCAGCCAGAAACAAAATGGACAGGGAGTTCGAAATGAGTAGATTTGGAAAACATCGAAGCGCACTTTGGCTTGGATGGCTTGTACTGCTTCCATTCGGTCTGTTGTCTCAAGAGGCAAGTAAGGTTCAAGGCCTCGCGCTCGTTTCGCAGGGCACAGAGGCTGGCCAATCGACTTTCCAGCCTCCGCTGGTCCTCGACGATGTGGTTGAAGAAGCCTTGCGCAAGAACCCGGAGGCTCAAAGCGCGCTGCACTCTGTGAATGCATTGAAGCGGCACGTGCCACAGGTCAGGTCGCTTCCCGATCCCACGATCTCGGTGGGATGGGCCGGCAATATCGCTCCATTCAGCGTGCAGGATGGAGACCCATCCAGTTACAGAGGCGTCACAGTCTCGGAGCAGTTTCCCTATCCCGGCAAGTTGAAATTACGTGGAGAGATAGCCAGCAAGGAAGGCGACGCGGCAGAAGCCGACTACGAGACAGTGCGGCGCAGAGTGGAAGCCGAAGTCAAGGCTGCTTACTACGACTATTTCTATTTCGACAAGGCCATTGAGACGACGAGCCGGAACAAGGAACTTCTTGAAAAGCTCTCGAAGATTGCGGAAGCGCGTTACCGGGTGGGAAAGGCCATGCAAGCGGATGTGTTGCGGTCTCAGGTGGAGATCTCGCTCCTCATTGAGAAACTCACCATGCTCGAGCTGCAGAGGGACACGGCAAAGGCAAGGCTCAATGTGTATTTGCTTCGGTCGCCGGAGTCGCCGCTCGGGCCCGCAGTCGATTTGGAACCTGCAACCATCCGGTACTCGCTTGATGAATTGTATGAGCTTGCAGCGGGAAACGACACCGCTGCGCTGCGGAATGGAGCAATGGTGGAACGAGACCGCTTGGGCGTGGCGCTCGCACGGAGAGAGTATCGGCCTGATATTGGTGTGAGCTACATGTACCAGCAGCGGTCCTCACAGCCGGATATGAATGGAGTCACTTTCACGGTGAGCATTCCTGTTTTCTACAAGAGCAAACAGCGCCAGGAAGTTGCCGAGGCAAGTGAAGGCCTGATCAGTGCGGAGAGGATGCGGGACAATCGTCTGAACGAAGTGAAGTTTGAGTTGAAGCAGCAGTACCTTGCCGCAAAGGCATCGGAGCGTCTGCTCACGCTCTACTCAAAAGGTGTCGTTCCTCAATCGTCACTCGCTCTGGAATCGTCGATGGCCTCGTATCAGGTCGGCAGCATCGATTTTCTTTCTCTGCTCTTCAATTTCACAACGCTTCTGGAATACGAAACCGACTATTACCGGCAACTTGCCGACTACCAAACGGCGCTGGCCCGGATTGAGGTTTTAACAGGCGCCGATGTAACTGGCCAGCAGACGAGCGAGACTCGCACAACGAGCCCTGAAGCTCTGAAGGAGACAAAGTAAATGTCATGGAACAGTCCGTTATGAATCACTCAGTAAAAAGAACCATCCTTGGCACTTTGATCGTTTTGACGCTGGGTGCTGTTTATGCAGCTTCGACTCACCATTGGCTCGGCCAGGGAGGAAGAGCTCTTGCCGCATCGCAAAGCGCCCATGAGAGACAGCCCATCTATTGGTTCGATGCCATGAACCCTCAGCACCATTACAACAAGCCAGGAAAGGCTCCGGATGGCATGGACCTTGTTCCGCAATATGCAGACCAGACGGCAACGACTGGAGCACAGGCGGGCGGTTCAGCCACACCGAATAGTCCGGATATGCCCGGCATGTCTTCAAAGCAATCGGCGCCAGGTAACCGCACAGTGCTCTATTGGTATGACCCCATGCACCCTGCATACAAATCGCCAAAGCCAGGGATTGCTCCCGATTGTGGAATGACGCTTGTTCCCAAATACGCGGAAGACCAAAGCATGGCAACAATGCCAATGGGTACGGTGACGATATCGCCAGAAAGGCAGGTGCTGGCGGGTGTACGCACGGCAGTTGTCGAGCGAAAGTCACTAGTTCGCGACGTGCGCACCACCGCGCAAATTGTCGCCGACGAAACCAGGATTGCCCATGTTCATGTCAAGGTGGCGGGCTATGTCGACAAGGTGTATGTCGACTTTGTCGGCCAACTCGTGAAGAAGGGACAGCCGCTGTTTACGCTCTATAGCCCGGACTTGGTATCGACGCAAGAGGAATACCTGATAGCCAAACGCGGTAACGCGACGCTCGGGAATGCTCCTTTTCAAGAGATAGCCGACGGATCGAAATCGCTCTTGGAATCCGCCAGGCAGCGGCTCAAGCTGTGGGATATATCGGACGATCAGATCAAGGAACTCGATGCGACCGGCAAGGTCCGCAAAGACTTGACGTTTTATTCGCCGATCACTGGGTTTGTGACCGATCGCAAGGTGTTTCCGCAGACATCGGTCACGCCGGACACGGAACTGTACACGGTCTCAGATTTGTCGACTGTGTGGGCAGACGCAGACATCTATGAGTATGAAGTTCCCTTTGTGCACCTTGGCCAGCGGGTCTCACTCAACCTCAGCTACTACCCTGGCAAGACATACACGGGAGACATTTCATACATCTACCCGACCGTGGATCCACAGACACGAACCGTCAAGGTGCGGATAGAGCTACCGAATCCTGGATTTGCTCTCAAGCCACAGATGTTTGCCGACGCGAGGCTGCACGTCGATTATGGGACAAAGATCGTTGTCCCCCAGGAAGCAGTGCTTAATTCGGGCACGGAGCAACATGTTTTTGTGGTTCACGACGGCGGCGTATTTGAACCTCGAAAGGTCACGATTGGTCCGATGGTGGATGGGAACGCGGTGATTCTTTCAGGGCTCAAAGCAGGAGAGACGATTGTCGTATCGGGAGACTTCCTGATCGACTCCGAGAGCGGACTGAAAAGCGCAATGGGCGGAATGTCGCATTGAGGAGAATAGCTATGAACTCGAGACGGATTGTCACGACAGCAATTGTTCTCATCTTGGCTGGAGCCGCTGTTTTTTCATGGTTCAAGTTTATCGCCCGGCCTACCCCGGTTGCTTGCGGCTACTGTAGCCGTCCGCTTCATGCAAACCTCTCCGTTACCGCAGAGATCGCAGGCATCAGGGCGGAGGTATGCTGCACGAGGTGCGCCATTTCCGAAGCCAATCAACAGCGCAAGCCTCTCCGCTTGATCTCAGTGCATGATTATCGATCCGGCCGGACCATCTCTGCTTCGAATGCATGGTTTGTGGAAGGGAGCCGAGCCATGGCCTGCGATCACGATGCAATGCGAATGAATGAGATGAAGGGGACCGATCCGATGGCCTACGATCGCTGCTCTCCCGGGACACTTGCGTTTGCGGACAAGCAGGTGGCCGATGCGTTTGTAGCCGAGAATGGCGGCGCCGTTCTCTCCTTCGCGCAAGTGATGAGCGAGGTCAAATTCCAATGATGAATCGGATTATCGACTTCAGCGACAAGAACAGGTTTCTCATATTCCTCTTCGTTGCTGTGGCCATTCTGCTTGGATGGACCTCGATGAGGAATACGAAGCTCGATGCGATTCCTGACTTGTCGGATACCCAGGTGATCGTCTATGCCAAGTGGGACCGCAGCCCCGACATCATGGAAGATCAGGTTTCATACCCGATCGCCTCGGCGCTGCTCGGGCTTCCAAAGGTGAAAGACATCCGCGCTTTCTCCGATTTCGGCTTCTCCTATATTTACATCATCTTCGACGAGGGGACGGACATCTACTGGGCCCGCTCCCGGACGCTGGAGTACCTGAATTCTGTAACTCCGAGGCTGCCTAAGGGAGTTAGCGTCGAGCTTGCAAAGGATGTGACCTCGGTCGGCTGGGTCTATGAATACGCGCTCGTCGATACAACGGGGCAATACAGCATCGATCAGCTCCGCTCTTATCAGGATTGGTCTTTACGGTACGCGTTGCAGACAGTCCCAGGGGTTGCCGAGGTTGCGCCCATTGGCGGCTTCGTGCGGCAATATCAAGTCAACGTCGATCCGAGCAAGCTGCTCGCCTACAAGATCCCCATCAATGCAGTCAGCGACGCTGTAGCGAAATCGAATAACGACGTAGGCGGACGGCTAGTCGAATTCACCGGCCGCGAATATATGGTCCGTGGCCGAGGATACATTCGTTCTCTCGACGACATCGGCAAAACGGTCATCATGGCAAACCCACTGACAGGAACGCCGGTGCTTGTGAGCGACGTGGCGACGGTGACGTTTGGCCCCGATATGCGCAGGGGCGTGGCGGAATTGGATGGCAAAGGCGAGGTCGTCGGCGGCGTTGTGATCATGCGCTACGGAGAGAACGCACAGAAGGTCATCGAGCGCACCAAGGAGAAGCTGAACGATCTGAAATCCACGCTCCCTCCCGGCGTAAAGCTCGTTACCACTTACGACCGATCCGAGTTGATCGATCGAGCGGTCGATAATCTCAGACATACCTTGATTGAAGAACTGATCATCGTCAGCCTTGTGATCATGATCTTTCTTTGGGATTTGCGCAGCGCGATTGTTCCGATCGTCACGATTCCTGTAACCGTGATCCTCGCTTTTATTCCGATGCAATGGATGGGGATGACGGCAAACATCATGTCTCTTGGCGGCATTGCCGTGGCGATCGGCGCACTGGTGGACGCATCCGTTGTGATGGTCGAGCAGACTCACAAGAAGCTTGAGCATTGGGAAGCGGAAGGCCGCCCCGGTCCATCTCATGCCGTTGTGATTGCAGCCGTAAAGGAAGTGGGCGGACCCAGCTTCTTTGCATTGCTCGTGATAGCAGTGGGTTTTCTGCCGGTCTTCAGCCTGGAAGGTCAAGAGGGGCGGCTCTTCAAGCCGCTGGCGTTCACCAAGAACTTCTCGATGGCAATCGCCGCTATTCTGGCGATCACGCTGGCCCCGGCCGCAATGCGTTTCCTCTTCTCGCGTATGGACGGCTTCGTCTTCAGGCCAAAGTGGCTTGCGAGAATCGTCAATGCAATTTTCGTGGGCAAGGTTCATAGCGAAGAGAATCATCCCATCAGCAAGCCGATGATGAAGGTCTATCATCCAATCGTTGAGTTTGTCCTCGATCACAAGTGGCTGACCATTTGCGCCGCGTTACTGGTGATGGCGCTGAGCATTCCTGTGTACTTCAAGCTGGGATCGGAGTTCATGCCGCCGCTGGATGAAGGCACACTCCTGTACATGCCATCGACATTGCCGGGCATCTCTGTCGCAGAGGCCACCCGCACGCTTGAGACGCAGGACAAAATCATTGCGGCGTTCCCCGAAGTCGAGCGCGTTTTCGGCAAGGCAGGCAGGGCAGAGAGCTCGACCGATCCGGCGCCTTATTCGATGATGGAAACAACGATCGTGCTCAAGCCCGAGGATCAGTGGCCGAAACTGGATCGATGGTACTCGAAGTCAGCGCCACATTGGCTGCAGCCTTTTCTGCAGAGGTTCTGGCCGGATCACATAACAACCCAACAACTTATATACGGGGCTGGCGGTCTGAATGCGGCATTGCAGATTCCTGGAATCTCCAATGCCTGGACCATGCCAATCAAGGCTCGTACTGACATGCTTACAACGGGCATTCGCACCCCTCTGGGCATCAAGGTGCTTGGCTCCGACCTCGGACAGATACAGCAGGTCGGCGAGCAAATCGAAACAGCATTGAAAGATGTCCCCGGAACCACGAGCGTTTTTGCGGAGCGCACCAGTGGCGGGTATTTCTTGGATTTCGATCTGAAACGGGATCAACTCGCCCGCTACGGTTTGACGATTGACGATGCCGAGAGCGTGCTCATGTCGGCGGTGGGCGGCGATCAGGTATCCACCACGATCGAAGGGCGCGAACGCTACTCGGTCAATGTGCGCTATCTGCGCGACTACCGCAGCGACATCGGCGCACTCGAACGAGTGCTTGTCGCGACACCTTCGGGAGCGCAGATTCCCCTGGGCGAGATTGCGGATATCCGCATGAAGACCGGCCCAGGCATGATTCGCGACGAGAATGGCAGGCTCAGCGGATACGTCTACGTGGATGTCTCCGGACGCGATATTGGAAGTTATGTGCGCGATGCCAAGGTTGCCGTCGCCAAAACTGTAAAGGTTCCGGCTGGGTACGAACTGGTGTGGAGCGGGCAGTACGAATTCATGCAGCGAGTGGCCGAACGCCTGAAGCTGGTGGTGCCCATCACGCTGTTCATTGTCTTCCTGTTGCTTTACTTCAATACCGGCTCGGCGATCAAGACCGCGATCATCCTGATGGCTGTCCCCTTCTCGGCTATCGGTGCGATCTGGTTCCTCTACTTGCTGCATTACAACATGAGCATCGCTGTGTGGGTGGGACTGATTGCGCTGCTCGGTGTAGACGCCGAGACCGCCGTCTTCATGCTTCTGTACCTTGACCTGGCCTATCACGATGCTCTGAAGAACGGCGGCATTCATTCATGGGACGACCTGCGCGAAGCGATCGTACACGGGGCTGTAAAGCGTCTGCGGCCCAAGGTCATGACTGTTTCCTGCATGCTCTTCGGGTTGATGCCGATCATGTGGTCTGTGGGCTCGGGAGCGGACGTGATGAAGCGCATTGCTGCCCCTATGTTGGGCGGCATCGTCACTTCGTTCCTGATGGAACTGGTTGTCTACCCGCCCATATTCGCAATCTGGAAGTGGAATTGGGAAGTCAATCCGGCGCTCAAACGGGAAGCCGCCCTGGTTCAGGAGGAGGCGCATGTCTAGCTGGCTGGATAGAACCAGGAATTCGATTTGGGGGATAGGCTTGGCGGGCGTGGTTTTCTTGACTGCTCCTTCCGGCCTTGTGGGTCAGAACGTCTCGCTCTCCCAGCAAAGCGAACCGGTCGCGGCCCAACCGTTTGCCGGATTTGACGATTCGCTGTCGAGAGTTGCAGATTCGCTCCTGGCCTCCGCAGCTTGGACAATGCCTTCAGCGGCCGTGCAAGTTAACACGGGTAAACCTGGAGATGTCAGCCCTTTTGCGAAGTATGAACAGATATCTGGAGTTAAGTACGAGCCTGGTCAAAGCTCCGCCGCAATGCGCCTGATGCTTCTACGTCCCGTGGTCGAGCCTATTCTGAGAAGTCGCGGGGTTCCGACTGATTTGGCCGGTGTAATTCTCGTCGAAAGCGGAGGCCGCATGTCAGCGCTGTCGCCTAAAGGCGCGCGCGGTCTTTGGCAACTGATGCCGGATACTGCCCGCCGCTACGGATTGCGAGTGGATGCGGTTCAGGACGATCGCCTCGACCTTTTCAGGGCAACCGATGCCGCGGCACGTTATCTTCATGACCTTTATGCTCAGTTCGGCGACTGGAAGCTGGCACTGGCCGCCTACAACACGGGGGAAGGCAACGTGGGGTGGGCCATTCTCAAAGCGCACACGCAAGACTTCGATCAACTGACAAATCTGCGGATGCTACCCCTGGAAACCAGAACCTATGTTCCCCGCGTTCTTGCCACGGCACAGCTTCTGGGACAGTCTTTGACTCGTGTGAAGACCCGAGACCCGATCGGCGGCACAACCGTCTTTGCTGTCAGTAACCAGTGAGGATAGCCCAAAGGCAGCAATCGTCCCTCAGCCCAGGTGCAGGTCAACAGTGGGAAATTTCGCAGTCTACGTTTCTTGCAAAGCTGTTCATACTTCATTCAACGGAGAAAGCCATGAAAAAGACACGAGTCCTCGTCCTCGCCTTGATGTCGGCCATCACGATTCCTGCAATTCAGCAGCTTCATGCAGCCTCGCAATCAATCGAAGGGGTCGTCACCGACTCCATGTGTGGCAGGAAGCACATGATGCCGGGCAAGTCAGATGCTCAGTGCGTCCAGGAATGCATCAAGAGCGGCAGCAGCTACGCTTTGGTAGTGGGCGGAAAGATCTACACTCTCGCAGCCAAACCACAGACCGTTGCGCCGTTTGCCGGCAAGCATGTCCAAATCGAGGGGATACTCAAGGACAAAACCATCACGGTGACTTCGATCGGTGCGGCTAAGCCGTCCAGAATGAAGATGTAACGCGATTTGGTATTGGGAGGCCATTGAAGAAGGACCCGGTGGTTCAAGGGCTGTGGCGGTCGTTGCCTGGCTGCCACCGCGGGTCACACCGGAGGTTCGCCGCTCATGGAATGGTGGGAAAGTTCATAACAGGCTCTCGTGCTTGGAGAATGCTGCAGATGGGGTTCTGGCCGAGTTGGAATCGCTTTCCCGGATGTCCATGCGTTCGATGAGACCGTTTGCAATGGTATAAACGTGCCACACCTCGCTATCGGAAAGAACCTCGCCGCCAAGACTCTTCACGAGCTGGCGAACCCTGACGTCTGTTTTGCCCCCTTCGCGATCGATCACCTCCGTTGGTTCCACATGGGGATCGAATTCCTGCCACTGACGTGTCCAGTAGGCACGAATCTGCTCTTTCCCAACTGCGCGGCCACCCTCCGATGCTTTGGGCCAGTTGACGTTGTCACTCATGAGCGCAAGGACGCCGTCAATGTTTCGCTGGTTAAAAGCAGTGTAGGCCTGAGCTATCAGCGTCTTTGTGTCGGCCATGAGTCCTCCAGTCTACCTATTTGTACGTTACACAGGAAGGCGTGAAAGTTCCAGAAGGCTCGTAAACAGGGAAGGCTACTTTGAGGTTGGAGGGCTGAAAAAAGACATTCTTGCCCCTGGCGGGGGAGTACAGCCATTTGTCCGAGGCGGACCATGAAACTTTGGACTGGATGATTGCGTACTTATGGATGGGGGATGGACCGCCTCGCCGAGAGCGAGGAGTAAACTGTTTCCTCGTTCAATCACTCTCGTCTGAGAGAAGCGAAAGGCAGAAATGAAAAGGAATATTCTCGGAATTCTGGCGTTTACCGCTATGGCCGGTGCAGCTTCACTCTCGGCTCAGTCCCCGGCGCAGGCTCCGGTCCCGGCGCAAGTTTCGGCGGCCTCTCCGACCGCCGACGAGGTCGTCAACAAGTATCTGGACGCGATTGGCGGCAAGGATGCAATCGGCAAAGTCAAGACGATGTCGGTCGAGGGCACGATGCAGGTAATGGGGAGCGAAGCCCCAACCACGACCATTCTGGTGGATGGGGTGGGCATGAAACAGGAGTCCGAATTCAACGGAACCAAGATCATCTCGTGCTACACGGACAAGGGTGGCTGGACGGTGAACCCGATGGCGGGCGTCAACGACCCGACGCCGATGCCGGATGAGCAGTACAACTCGGGCAAGGCCGGAATCTACGTGGGTGGATCTCTTTACAACTACGCGGCGAAGGGCAGCACGATCGAGTTGGCGAGCAAGGACGACAAGGCCTACACGATCAACCTGACCACGAAGGAGAAGGTCAAGTACACCTTCGTAATAGATGCGAAGACGAATCTGGTGAACACCATGATCTCGGAGGGCCATATGCAGGGCCAGCCTGTGACGGTCACGATCAGCTACTCGGATTATAGGAAGACGGAAACGGGCTTCATGGTTCCTTATGGCATCAGTCTCGATCTGGGGCAGTTTCAACTGAGCATAGCGGTGAAGAAGGTTGAGCTGAACAAGACGATTGATCCAGCAATCTTCGTCATGCCGAAAGCCGGAGCGTAATCCGGGCACAGATGGCGGCGCTCTGCGGTAGCCTTCCTGGTGTTCGGGTCCAGGTCCTTGCGGAAGGGCCTGGGCCCGAAATCGGTATTGGGCCGGATGGCAGAATCCCCGCGCTGGAATGTCTGCGACGCCAGGAGCAAGTCTAGCTTGATCCGGAGGCAGAACTGGTAGCGATGCCGTGCTCGAGCTTCTTGGACAGGAAGATGCTCGACAGGCAGAAACCAACGAACAAGTAATAACCGGGCAGGATCCTGGAGGCATTCGTCGGAATCAGCACTTGCTGGATGTTTGGCATGTCGCGGACGCCGTCCCAGCCGCTTCCGATGACGCCATTGAACGCGACGAAGGACATGAAGATCGCGAGTGCCATGACGTCGGCCATGGACCACTTGGATAGCTCGAAGGCCAATAGCCTCACCAGGCGGTTGGTGCGCAACAGCGCCGGCCGAAAGAGACACGCGCCCAGCGCCATCATCTTCAACGCCGGGAAGACTACGCTGAACAGGATCACCAGCACGGCAACAACGGTCATCTCCGGGCGGCCCATCTCAATCAGGGTCTGACACACTTCAAGTACGGTCTTGCTGCGGTAATAAAGCGATTGGTCGCGGAACTCGATGGGCGTGCCGAGCAGGGTTGCGTCCAGCTTCGTGACCCGGACTTCCACCTCCAGCATGGGGCTGAGCACGCCGCCGGCCAGCATCGCAACGCAGAACAACATCAGCACTGCCACGGCGCCACGGGTGAGCGCCGGCTTACCGACCATCAGCAGGATGAACCCGAGCGCTGCCGCGGCCAGAACCATGAGACAGGAGCGAGTCGTCTCCCGGTCCGCTTCCGCGATCTTTTGGCCCAGAAGCACTTCGCAAGCAGCGGCGCCAGTGCTTGTGGGGGCACACCCATAACGCTTCAGGATGCCGTTGTAGGTATTCATGTCGGTGGCGCCGAACGTGTTCTTGACCGCATCGGCAAGAACGACGCGGACGGAGTCCTTGAATCCCTTTTGTGTTTCCTGCTTGGCCAGTTCCGCCATCACCACATCGGTGTACTCCGGCACATGTGGACGCAGGGACCCGACGATCATGTTGACGAACATCGGATTGCCCCCGCCGGGCAAGCCCGATCCCTTGGCGTTGGGCGATGTCATCTGGGTCTCGATGTGGTCGAGCAGTTCGTTGAGCGACCGTTCGACCATGGGCCGGAGACTCTTGCTTTGCCCTTTGAGATCGAGCTTATCGACTTGCGCATTCAGAATTGGACCGATGATGCCGCGCCATTGGTCGGCGCTCAGGATTCCGTAGCGCGCGTGTGTGATTTCTGCCAAGTCGGTACGGATGAGGCGGCGCGCGGCCAAGCCATCCACAGTCTTCCAGCTGAACCAGATTGCCGGCAAGAGGAGAATCGCGGCTGCTGCCAAGCGGAAACTTAACCGGTGCGGATGTTCGCTCGGTGACGGTCTCGTAGGTGTACCAACTCTTTCCATGGTGGTGATAAGTAGTATAGAACCCGTCCCGAGGGGTGGAGAACTCAAACCGCGACGATCGGAAGGGTTACGCGAACATGCTCGCGAAGGTGCTTGAACAGAAGCTACCTACCGGCTCTCAAGAGAAGACCGGTGTGGAAGGCCTCAAGAGCAAGCAGATTGAGAACCGGGGGTGCTTCTTTCTTTGAACTCGCTTCAAAATTGCGAGTCCGCTCCCGATTGCAGCAATCTACCGCGCTCAATCTGGTCCAGAAACGGCCATTTGCCTGTCCCTCGAAAACGCCTGACTTCGAGGCCAGATATGGAAGATTCCATTCTTTGACACTTGACGACTTGCCAGTGCCTATCACAAGCTCATGCGTATCGTTGAGGGGAGGCGATGCGCGATGGCGCAGCTTTTCAAAAGATTCCACGAGCCAATTGAGTTCACTTCTTCGATTCTCAAAATCGCATTGACGGTGTCGATGACCGCTCCGGTCGCTGCCCAAGGCATAGTGCCCGATCCCGCTTCAATCTCTCATGAATCAACGGTCGCGATTCAGGTAGATCTGACCAAGACTGTCGGCGTCTACAATCCCATCTACAGTTGGTTCGGTTACGACGAAGCGAACTTTACGACGATGCCCCACGGCAAAGAGCTTTTGGCCGAGTTGCATGACCTCAGTCCGGGGCCAGTCTACATCCGCACGCATCATCTGCTCACCTCGGGCGATGGCAAAGCGGAGCTGAAGTTCAGTTCGACCAACGTCTACTCAGAAGATGCCAACGGCAGTCCGGTCTACGACTTCAAGATCCTCGACGGCATCTTCGACGCGTATCGGACGGCCGGTGTGAGGCCGATGGTAGAACTTGGATTCATGCCCAGGGATCTGGCTGCGGACCTTCCGGACCGGCATGAGCCGTACCAGGTTCATTTCCCGCAGTCGACGATCTCCGGCAAGAGCAATAATCCGCCGAAGGACTATGCTCGTTGGGGAGAGCTTGCGCGGGCCGTCACAGCCCACCTGGTCAAGCGATACGGCAAGAACGAGGTGTTGCATTGGTATTTCGAAGTCTGGAATGAGCCGGACATCGATTACTGGCACGCAACGCCACAGGAGTATTGGAAGCTCTACGACTACGCAGTAGCGGGCGTGAGGGCGGCTCTTCCCGGCGCCAAGGTGGGCGGCCCGGCTTCAACCGGGCCTGGGAATCCAAAGGCCTATACGTTCCTTCAGAACTTTCTTGAACATGTGAATACAGGCAGGAGCGCCGCGGATGGCAAGCCCGTACCGATGGACTTCGTCTCCTTTCACTGCAAGGGCTCACCGACAATCGACGCAGGGAAGGTCACCATGGGCATCCACAGCGAACTCCGCGATGCCGATCGGGGCTTTGCGCTGATCGCCTCGTATCCTCGATTCAGGGAGCTCCCCATCCTGCTCAGCGAAGCGGACCCGGAGGGCTGTGCCGCCTGTTCCGCGAAAATGAACCCTGCGAACAATTACCGCAATGGCACACTCTACCCCGCGTACACCGCGGCCGCGTTGAAGGCTCTATTCGAACTTCAGGATCGTCACGCCGTCAACCTGCAGGCGATGCTGAGCTGGTCATTCGAATTTGAGGGTAAGGACTACTTTGAAGGGTTTCGCTCACTGGCCACGAACGGCATCGACAAGCCGGTGCTGAACGTCTTCCGCCTATTCGGTCTCATGTCCGGCAATCGCGTTGAAGCAATCAGTTCCGGGAATGTTCCCTTGAAGACGCTGATCAGCACCGGTGTTCGTCAGACGCCGGATGTCGATGCATTCGCAACATTCGGCGATCATGAGGCGGCCGTACTGGTGTGGAATTATCACGATGTGGAAGGCGCCGCCGACCCCGCCGCCACCACGGTGACAGTCTCAGGAATTCCAGCAGGCGTGCACAGGGTATTGCTGGAGCACTACCGGATCGACGATACGCATAGCAATGCCTACACGGCGTGGCTGGCGATCGGGTCGCCGCAGCATCCCACAATGAGTCAATACGCCGATTTGAAGGCCGCAGGCCAACTGCAGCTTCTTCAATCGCCCCAGTGGGTCGATGTAACAAACGGTCGGATGTCGATTGAAACGAACATGCCGCGGCAAGGGGTATCCCTCATGCGCTTGGCCTGGTAGGTTGCTGCATGGAGCAGCGGCTGTTCATGTTCCTGTGAGTAAGGGAGCGTCGTTTCGCAATCTGCGCCAACGGATAGGCGTTCGTATTATTGGTTTTCGGTGACCGTCGCGCCTAACTGAATCGACATAGGGTGCGTACGAGTGTCGGCCATTGCGGCTGCGCCGTCGGCGATTCCTCTTCGTCCTTGGTCGCAGCCCCTAACCGGGGTTTTTGGGGAGCCAAAAGCCAGATTGTGTCCAGTTTGCCGGTGACCGCGATACACTTTTCAGGATCGCCGGCAGCATTCAGAGCGCGCTTTTCATCCTTCAATCGTCTATTTCGACATGGAGTAGAGTGCAGGGGTTGTCGCAAGCCGCTTGGATGCGTTGCTTGCAGTATGTCGCTCATTGTGGATGGAACCGTAGTATCGTGGCGCTGTGAACTGATGGCCTGATCCCTGCCACGCGAAGATGACCGAGCCAGGCGAGAGCCTGCAAACTTCTTTGAGGATATTGGACGGCTGTTGCAGCACAAACCATCAAGGGGGACGCTATGCAGACTCTTCTTCAGAACACCCGGTTCAGCCTCCGTATGCTGGTCCGGAACCCCGGTTTGACCCTCACGGTCCTGCTCACGTTGGCCATTGGCATTGGCGCCAATACCGCCATCTTTACGGTCGATTATGCGACGCTTCTGGCGCCGCTGCCCTATCCGCAGCCCGATCAGTTGGTGATGGTTTGGTCGAAAATCCAGACTTATCATAATGGAGTGGCCGCAGGCGACTTCCTCGACTGGAAGCAGCAGAACGCGGTTTTCCAGGACCTTTGCGCCTGGTCCGGCGCCAGCTTCAATCTGGCCACCAAAGACAAGCCGGAGTACGTCAATGGGAATCGGCAGACCTACAGCATGCTACAGATGCTGGGTGAGCCGCTGTTCATGGGCCGCTACTTCTTGCCGGAAGAGGGCGTAGCCGGCCGCGATCACGTCGTGATCCTCACCCACAAGCTATGGGTCAAGCTGGGCGCCAATCCAAACATCGTAGGCACCACCCTGCGCATGGATGGCGCGCCCTATACCGTGGTCGGCGTGCAGCGCCCGGGCATTTTCGATCGCCAGGAGGCACAACTCACGGTCCCCCTGGTCTTCAAGCCGGAGCAGGTCAACCACGACTTTCACTGGCTCCTGGTGATGGGCCGTCTCAAACCGGGAGTCACCCTCAAGCAGGCGCAGCAGAACATGGACGCCGTCACGGCCCACATCGCCGAGGTGTATCCCAAGAGCGACAAAGGTTGGGGCTCCTATGTCGAGGGACTCAAGAACGATTTCCTGCCCAAAGAACGCATCAAGATGCTGTGGTTGCTGCTGGGCGCGGTTGGGTTTGTGCTGCTGATTGCCTGCGTCAACGTCGCCAATCTTCTGTTGGCGCGCGGCATGGCGCGGCAAAAGGAATTGGCCGTTCGCAGTTCGCTCGGCGCCGGTCGCGCCACCATCTTCTCTCAGCTTCTGACCGAGAGCGTGATCCTGGCTCTGGCCGGCGGATCCCTGGGGGTCGGCATGGGGTACGCGATGCTGCAGGGCCTCATCGCCGCCATGCCGCGCAACACATTGCCCAGCGAGGCCGATCTGCGCCTCAACATTCCCATCCTGCTCTTCACCCTGGTCGCCACGACACTGGCCGGAATACTGGCGGGCTCCGCTCCAGCCTGGTATGCATCGCGCATTGAACCCGCCGAGGCGCTCAAGGAAGGCGGACGCGCCGGCACCAGCGCCGGCAAGCACTTCCTGCGGCGAATTCTGGTCATCGGCGAGTTCGCGCTGGCGCTGGCCCTGCTGGCCGGCGCGGGGCTCACCATCCACAGCTTCTGGAATCTTGCCCATGTTGACCTCGGCATCAAGACAGACCACGTCCTCACCTTCTTTCTGCCGGTGCCGGAAGCCCGCTCCAAGGATCCCCAGGTCATCTCCGCCTATTACCGCGAGATTTTAGCGCACATCGCTTCTGTTCCTGGCGTGCAACACAGCGCTGCCATGACCGGCGAACCGCCCTACGGTGCAGGCTTTGGAATGCCCTTCATGCTCGAAGGCGGCCAGACCTTCGCAGATCCGTCGCAACGCCCGGACACCCGGTTTGGCATGGTAACTCCGGACTACTTCAATGCCTACGGCATTCAGCTCGTCTCAGGGCGAAGTTTCACCGATCAGGACACGGCAGCCACCGTCAAAGTGGCCATGGTCAACCAGGACTTCGTGAACAAATACCTGAAGGGCAAAGACCCGTTTCGTCAGCGGGTGCTCGTCGAGGAACTGATTCCCGGCGTCACCAAACTGGGCGGGTATCTGCCATGGCAGATTGTCGGGACCTACCATAACGTGCACACTGCGGACCAGCGCGACGAGAACCCCGAGATGCTGATCCCTTTCTACCAGATTCCCTGGCCGCAGGCGGGCTTTGCGGTGCGGACCTCCGAGAACCCGTCTGCCATGCTCAACAGCATCTCCACAGCGGTGCATCAGGTCGACTCCAGCGTAGCGCTTGCCGAACCGAAGACGCTCGACGACGTCGTTGACGAGTCCATGGCCAACCAGCGATTCACACTGATCCTCTTCACCAGTTTCGCGGCGGTTGCCCTGTTCCTTGCCGGACTAGGGATCTATGGGGTTATGTCGTTTTCGGTGGCCCAGCGCGCGCATGAGATCGCGCTCCGCATGGCTCTCGGCGCCACGCGCGGCCGGGTCGTCGGCCTCGTGATTCGGGACGGCGTGCTCCTCGCCGCCATAGGACTGGGCCTCGGCCTGATCGGCGCTTATTTTGTCGGCCGCGCCATGCAAAGCCTTCTCTTCGGAGTGCAAGCACTGGACTTCGCCGCGTTCCTTGCAGTCGCCGCCGTTCTGCTCGCTGCCGCGATCCTGGCCTGCTTCCTGCCCGCAAGGCGAGCGGCATCTGTTTCGCCCATGCGCGTGCTGCGAACGGAGTAGCGCGGAGATCTGCCAGGTTCCTTGTCAGGTTCTGACTGGGGTGCCCATCCGGACTGAATCCTGGGGGCAATCCGAGCCTATAGAGATGAGTCGTAGACTCCGCTCCCGGCGCTTTCGAGAACAGGATGAAAAACATGACGTTCGATGGGACTCTGGACCTTTGGAAGAGAAATCTCAAGGTGGTCCCGGCCGAGATTTGGGAGCAGACCGAGGCAGTCGTGCTGATTCTGGCCGACAACGGTTTGACGGAGATATCGCAGCGGATTGGCGAAATGCAGAAGCTGCGGACCCTTGATTTGGGGCACAACCAGCTGGCAGAATTGCCGAATTCGATTGGGAATCTCGCGGCACTGAGTGACTTTCTCTATTTACACGACAATCGAATTGGTTCCTTGCCGGCGACTATGGTACGACTTCGGAAACTCAGGTATTTGAATATCAGTGAGAACCGGTTCTCGGTCTTCCCAGACGCCGTTTGCCAAATGGCCGGCCTGGTCGAACTCCGCGCCACGGATAATCAACTTTCTTGTCTGCCGGGCTCCATTGAGGGTCTGTCCCATTTGCGCGAACTTCACCTCAGAAACAACAGGCTTGCCAGGCTTCCAGCGGCGGTGGCAGCGTTAAGGGAGCTTCGCCACATCGACTTGCGCGGAAATCCGATCGAGGTGCTTCCAGACGAAATCGCGGAATTACCTAGACTTGAGAAGCTCGATCTACGCTGGGTCCATACGCTACGACCGCCGCCCTGGCTCGATGCCCTGGCAGAGCGCGGCTGCCTCATCTACAAGTAGCGCCCAGGTTCTTGAGCAAAGAGAAAGAGTCTCCTCCCCGGCTGTAGCCCGTGGCTCCATACCCTCGGTAGGTTATCGCCACTCTGGAAAGAGCCAAGCTTCCAGGCTCAATGCCGGAGATCCGGGAGCGATGGGCCTCAACTCAACGAGATCATTCGAACGACGGACGAGAATCGGCGCGAAGCTCCTCAGACTCGAATGTGGCGTAGGGCAATCCGTGCGGCGAAACAGCAGCCCGACCTTATTCGAAGGAACTTGAGCGGGTAACGGAATCAGACATTCATCCAGAACAATGTGAGAATTAGCGCCAATTGGCGCCAAAAAACTCAATACCCAACGGGGTATTGATATCTGTCCGATTAGTTTTAAGGGAGTTTTGGTGGACCTGATCGGGATCGAACCGATGACCTCTTCCATGCCATGGAGAGGCCTTCTCGTAGGTTACAGACGGTAAAGGACTTACGAGCCGTTATGGCCGGCAAAACCGGCACAGTCGGCGCAAATTGACACCAAATTGACACCAAGAATCGAAATGAGCGGAGGGCTGAACGTGGCGGGACAGCCCTTCCATCTCTTGGGTGGATTCTTGGGCACGATAGCGGCTATCGGAGATTGTTCGGCTGTTAACCGAAGGGTTGTAGGTTCGAGTCCTACCTGAGGAGCCAATAA
>CAZLMY010000031.1:0-41228 GCA_964560845.1 uncultured Occallatibacter sp.
CCGGGCGACACGGAGCAGCAGTGGAAAGGGGAAGCCGCGGCTAGCTTCGTTTGTACAGGGATCACCAGTAGTCGCGTGCTACCGACCTCCAGCGCCGACTACTGGTCCCCGTTCTAACTTGTCTTTCACAAGCGCCTCCGAGGAGAAGATATCCTTCGGGGGTGTTCTTTCGTCTGCTCTGCAAAACCAACAGCCTTCAACGAGTGATCGAAGCAGAACCCGATCAGGCCGTTGCCCCCGCAGCATATCGATCCGTCACGGCGGCTGCACTTTCGCGGATACACCATCCGGCGAGGAGCAGGCTAGGGGCCTGGGTCGGTTCAGTATGACCGAGTGTGGCCAGCGTAGCCCAGCGGATTTCCTGATCCGGTTGCGTGGCCCGGGAGACCACGGCGCAAGGCAAATCCGGCGGAAGGCCTTGCTGCAGCCATTCCTCTGCCAGCAGACGGAGGTCGCGGCCGGGCATGTAGACCACCCGCGTAGCGTCCTCCAATTCCGGAAGGGCGGGCTCGTTCGCCGATTGGGCGTGGTGGCCTGTAGAGAAGACTACTCTCGAGGCGCTGGCTCGGCTGGTGAGCGAGCAGCCCAACGTCGCGGCAGAGGCGAAGGCCGCAGTGATGCCAGGGACTATTTCGACAGGCACATCCGCGGCTGTGAGTGCCGCTATTTCTTCGGCGGCGCGGCCAAACAACAGAGGGTCTCCGCTCTTCAGGCGCACCACGGCGCGGGCGGCGCGGACGTGCTCGATCATCAGGGCATTGATTTCGTCCTGAGTGACGGTCTTGACGCCGCATCGCTTGCCCACATTAACGATCTCGGCGCCTGGGCGGGCGAGACCGAGTATCGCCTGCGGAACAAGGTCGTCGTGGAGAATCACATCTGCCGCCTGAATCAGGCGAGTGGCCTTGACGGTGAGAAGGTCGGGATCGCCAGGGCCGGCTCCCACCAGGTAGACCGTTCCCCTTGAAAGGGGCACACGTGCCCTTAGTTTCGTAGGGCAGGACTCCGACTCACATATCTGCCGGGTCGCTAACTCGTGGAGCAACAAACGTCGAGCTTCGCCGCAGGGATGGGTTTCAAGCACTTCGCGGCGAAGCTGGCCAAGGTGCTCTAGCCAGGGACCCAGGTCGCTGGGCAGTTGCTCGTCGATTTCGTGGCGCAGACGCTGAGCCACGGCAGGGCTCGCACCAGAGGTGGATATGGCCACCTGCAGATCGCCGCGGCGAATCACCGAGCCAAAGAAGAAGTCGCAATTGGGTATGTCGTCAACCGAGTTGCACAGAACGCCCCATTCCATGGCCGCGCGATAAACGGATTCGTTGACCTCGGGCCGATCGGTGGCGGCGATCACGAGGAACATGCCCTCCAGATCGCTGGACTCGAAAGCACGCTGAACCCAGACAAGCTTGTTTTCACTTGCAAGCTGCCGGATTTCTGGCCTCGCATCGGGCGCCACAACTTGAAGTTGCAACCCGGTCGAGAGCAAGCTGCCGATCTTGTCCAGGGCAACAGCCCCCGCTCCCACTAACAGGCAGCGGCGGCCGTCGAGTTTCAGAAAGATCGGCAACAGGCTCATGAGTTCACCCTCACTCGGCGGCCACGTTGTGCGGTACGAGGCCGGCGGGCTGATCGCGGTCTACAGGGGCTAAGGCTTCGCCTGCCAGGTGGGCGCGCAGCTCGTCGTTCGAGTAGCGGCTGAACCATGCACGCAGATTCTCGGCTGGCTGCCGGTCGGCCAGGTATTGGCGCAGCAGGCGCTCAATGGCGTCGGGCACAAGGGTCGCCGGGCAGCGGAAGCCCACCGGGCGGGCAATCGCAGCGTACTGTCCGACGGCTCCGCCCAGGCAGAAGTAGTAGGCGTCGATCAGCTTGCCGTCCTGCTTGATCTTCTTGCCCTCGATGCCTATGTCGGCAATCCAGTGCTGGCCGCAACTGTTGGGGCAGCCGGTCACGTTGAGGCGAAGCTGCTGATCGAACTGCGGCAGGCGCTCGTCCAACTCGTCCACCAGCCAGCGCAGAAAACCCTTGGTCTCCGTGATGGCCAGCTTGCAGAATTCCGTGCCGGTACAGGCCACGCCGCCCCGCCAGAACACCGATCCTTCAACCTGCAGGCCGATCTTGCCCAGTTCACTGACCAGTTCTCCTGTCTTTTCATGGGGGACCCCGACGAAAATCAGGTTCTGGCTCACCGTGGTGCGCAAAGCTCCGCTTCCAAAACGGTCGGCAAGGTCCGCCGCCGCCTCGAGCTGCTCGCCGCTCAGGCGGCCGCGCAGCACGGTGGCGCCCACGGAACTCAGGCCGGGCTGCCGTTGCGGATGAACCCCCACGTGGTCGCGCAGAATCTCGTCCGGCACCAGTTCGGGCACGCCGGGAAGCAGTTGAAAGTCCAAGCGCGACTGCAAATCGGTGAGAAAGGTCTCCGCTGTCCAGCCCTCTTTGAGGAAGAGGTATTTCAGGCGGGCGCGGTCGCGGTTCTCGCGCAAACCCTGCTGCTCGCGAAAGATTTCTGCCACGGCGCGAACGACGCGAAGAACCTGGTCGGGCAGGACGAAGGCATCGAGGCGCACGGCCAGATGCGGTTCCTTGGAGAGGCCGCCACCGACGCGCAGCGAGTAGCCCACCTGGCCGTTATGTTTCACAGCAGTGAGACCCACGTCGTTGATCTCCGGATGGGAGCACCAGGAGGGGCAGCCGGTGATGGATATCTTGAACTTGCGCGGAAGGTTATAGAGCTCGGGGTTGCCGGTCAGGAACCTGGCCACTTCGATGGCCAACGGAGATGAGTCGACGACCTCATCGGCGGCGATGCCGGCCAGCGGGCAGCCGGTCACGTTGCGCACCACGTCGCCGCAAGCGCCCTTGGGCGACATCCCGATGGCGTTCAGCGCATCCACCACTTCGGGCAGCGACTCGATGGTGAGCCAATGCAGTTGGATCGCCTGGCGGGTGGTGATGTCCGCCAGGTTGCGGGCGTATTTGCGGGTGAGCCCGCCGATCGCGCGCAACTGGCTGCTGGATACAATGCCGTTGGGGACGCCGATGCGCATCATGAAGTAGTCCGACGTGATCCCTTCGCCGCCTTTGCCGCCGGTGGCGCCCACGCCGTCGCCCTGGGTGTAGATCCCCCACCATTTGAAGTACAGGTTGGCCCAAGCCGGCAGTACGCTGCTGCGGCCCTCGCGCGCAAAGGCGCGAACTTCGTCGAAGGCTTCCCAGGGGTTCTTTTCGCGCTTCAGTCGCTCGGCGCGCTGGGCTTTTGTTTCTTTTATTTCAACAGCTTCGGCCATATGTTCCTCTTTCGGTAGCAATAAGAAACCCGCGACAGCAGAGCTGCAACGCGGGCGCTTGGGGAAAACCTTGGATGTACCAACGGACGTTCAGACCCAAGTCACCTGCGCGCGCGAAGCAGCGTACAGCGGCGACAACAAAGCCGATCATCCATGCCAGGATGATACCGGCGGTGCGGAGCAAAAAGCAAATCGGACTCTCTTCCGCCGGTATCTAGTCAACGAGAGCAGGCCCTGGGCGCCTGGTCCAGAAATGTGCGCTAAAGGCTTGGTTCCAATTCATCACCAGGGTCTGGGGGCCGATCTGGAGCATTACGCAGAATCTCAAGAAAACTCACCTGCTCGGCGCCGTGCGATTTCCTCTGAAAAAACCCTTCGGCAGTCTCTACCGAACTGATTTTCTGAGCGACCGCAATGGCAACCCATTGGCTCAAACTAACGCCGTCTTCTTCTGCCAGCTTTTGAGCGGCATTTCCCAGCGAAGGTGGGAGCTTGACCGGATATGCGGATTTGCTCATTTTCAGCACCTCACCGACAAGAGCGGCGGGACTCGCAACGCGAAGGTTGAAGCGAGAAGCAGCCGCCGCAAAATCCCGCAGGTTGTGCGTGACGATCGTGTCGGCGCGCCCATTGATTGCGGCATCCAGAACCATCTCGTCGTCCACGCCCTGCATCTGCGGCCTCCATCGATAGTAGACCTTCACAGGCTCAATGATACCGGCAAGTCCGATTAGAAATGCGCTCATCCGTCCAGGCGGCAACCCGTCCACCTCTCGCTGTTCCGTGCGGCCGAGCACTTCTTCATACTCCAGGAAAAGAGCGGGCGTAGCCAATACCTGAAATGCGCCGGCGAATGCCATCTGGAGCAGCCGGTTGCTTGCTCCATGCCGGCTACGAAGTGCCGAAACAATCACCGATGTATCCAGTACCACCCTCATATTGAACCTGATTGACTCCCGTAACATCCTACATCGCATGGTCAAGAACGGGTGGCGGCGCTCCCGATCCCGCCGTTGCTCCCGAGGAGTATCCTTCTCTGGCACCCCAATATCGTCGGGAAAGAAGAGCCACAATGGATCGTCGTCATTTTCTAGCTACGGGAGCCGGCGCCGCCCTGAGCGCGTCCCTTGCGCCTGCGGCCGGTTTGGCACAGGCGGCCGCAGCAGGCGCAGAATCAACCGCAGTTGCCAGCCCGCTTGCGGGGAATCGCAACGCCTTGGACCGCCATCGTTTCGGCGCCAATTACACCCCATCCCACAACTGGTGGTTCTGCTGGAACGACTGGCAGGCCGATCCCATCAAACGCGATCTGGACGCCATTGCGGCTTTGGGGGCGGATCATCTCCGCATCATGCTCATCTGGCCCTTCTTCCAGCCCAACCTCACCTGGGTCAGCGGCGCGCATCTTGAACGGCTCAACCAACTCCTGTCGCTGATGGGCGCGCGCGGGCTCGATGCGCTGGTGACCGTGTTTACCAGTCAGTTGAGCGGCTGGTATTTTCTGCCTCCCTTCAACAAGCCCGACCCGGCGCTCTATACCGATCCCGGCCTCTTCAAGGCGCAGGCGCTGTTTATTGCCGAACTGGGGCGCACTCTCAACCAGCACGGGAACTTCATAGGATTCGATTTCGGCAACGAGATGAACACCTGCTGGAGCGCGACACCGGAGATCGGCGATGCCTGGATGACCAAAATGTTCGCGGCGATGAATGCAGCCAGCCCCAATCGGCTGCATGTGAATGGAACGGATCATCAGCCCTGGTTCCGAGTCGACACGTTTTCTCCTCATGCGTTGGCGGCAAACCCTTTTCCGGTCATGCATGCC
Source organism: uncultured Occallatibacter sp. (assembly GCA_964560845.1). Classification (GTDB taxonomy): domain Bacteria; phylum Acidobacteriota; class Terriglobia; order Terriglobales; family Acidobacteriaceae; genus Telmatobacter. Next base: position 5,113 of record CAZLMY010000031.1, read on the forward strand.
TACCCTTATTGGGCGCAGGCGCTCAAGTATGGGGGTCCCATGGACCCGCCCAGCACCCGCCTCTTGTCGGCCTTTTCGGCGCTTGTCCGGTCCTACGCAGGCAATCCGCAAAAACCTGTGTGGGCCGAGGAGTTCAATACCTGCATCGAAGAGTTGCCTGAGGTAGGACAGGCCAAATGGCTTGAGACTGCGGTCACCGCCGGCGTTCAGTCGGGCATAAGCTGGTTCACTTACTGGGATAGCCACGACGTCAATCGGAAGTTCGCCTTCAACTCGCTGGAATACAGTCTCGGCCTGCTGACCAACGACGGCAGGGTGAAGGAACAGGGGCGGGTTTTCAAGCAACTCGCCGAAACGTATCGCGGCAAACCGGTAGTTTTTCCAACCACCATGCCCCCGCCTCCGCCCAGGGAACGTAGCTTCGATACCACCTGGAAGTGGTTGTTGAACTATCTCGAATGGAAGCCCAGAGGCGGCCGCAACTAGGAAACCTCTGGTTAAGTCAAGGTGCGGAAGGGCACGACTTCAGTCGTGCCGATAAGGCGAATAGGATGAGCGGGCTTTAGCCCCTGAGGGAAGGTCGTGTTTTGTTATTGGGACTTGTTCAGAGGTTCCCTAAGCGCCAACACGCTGATCGGCCGATGGCGAATCTTAAGATTTGTAAAGGTTCCCAAGCACGCATTGCTCTGTGCGAGACTGGGAAACGGGTGGAGTTGCGCACGGTCCGCCGAGTCCTGAGGCCTTTGAGATGGAAAGCGCGGAACAGCAAAAGCAATTGTCACTCCTGCTGGTGGACGACGACACAGAACTGTGCGGCATGATGAAGGAGTTCTTCGTCGAGGCAGGCCACCGCCTGGATTGCGTTTACAACGGACGGGATGGCCTTTCCTGGGCGTTGAATGGCGCCTACGACCTGATGATCCTCGATGTGATGCTGCCGTTTGTTGACGGCTTCGCGGTGCTGCAGCAGTTGCGCCGCCGCAAAGACCTTCCCGTGATTATGCTCACGGCTCGCGTACAGCAACCGGATCGCATCCTTGGCTTGAATACCGGCGCCGACGACTATCTTCCCAAGCCATTCGATCCCGACGAACTGCTGGCACGGATTCGGGCCGTATTGCGCCGCACCGACGCAACACGTTGGAAAGACATGCTCGTTGTCACCCTCGGCGATATTCGTGTCAATGCATCGACGCGCGAAGTGTGGTGCGCGGGCTCGCCGGTGGAACTCACGGCAATGGAGTTTGACCTGTTGGAGATGTTGATGCGCTCCGCGGGACGAGTGGTGGCGCGCGAGGAAATCACAGTGGCCCTCTTTGAAAGGGCGGCCACGCCGTACGACCGTTTCCTCGATGTCCACATCAGCCATTTACGCAAGAAACTGGAAGGCGGCAAGAGCTTGATTCGTACAGTTCGGGGGGTGGGTTATGTCTTTACTGGAGCGGCTTAGGGCATTACCCACAAAGTCTCTCAACGGTGGCGTGCTGCTTTCCTTGGTGAGCACGTTGCTGCTTTCGTTCCTGGCGTTTCACATCATCGCCGATCAAATGGAGAAGCAGCAGTTCAATCCGATCTTCGATCGATTCGACGAGATGCAACTGGAGAGCGCTCGAGGCCTGTTTGAGAGCGGCGGTCCCAAGGCGCTTGCGAGTTATCTGAGCTATCTGAACCGTACCTTCGGCGGAATGCCCCATTACTTGCTCGACGCCCGGGGCAGGGACATGCTTACTGGTGAAGACAGGGCGAACCTCCTGCCCAAAGCCCCCGCCTCCGGACAGCGCACCCAGACGCATGGCCTTTGGATCATCTCTCATCGATCGCCGGACGGCAAGTACTGGTTCGCGGCTGTCGGCCCGCTTAGCCGCCCGCATATCTGGACCTTTCTCCCTTATTACTTCCTTGTGATCGGTGCAACTGGCGTTCTATGCTGGCTGGTCGCGGCTGGGGTCATCTTTCCGGTGCGCAGAATCGCGGCCTCGATTGCCCTGTTCGGTCACGGCGATTTGTCCATCCGCGTCGACACCAGCCGCAAAGACGAGATCGGACAACTGGGGCGCTCGTTCAATGAGATGGCGGAACGCCTTGAACGGTTGATTGTCAGTGAGCGCAGGTTGCTGGGAGACATCTCGCACGAGTTGCGCTCTCCGCTGGCACGGCTCAAGTTCGCGGTCAAGCTAGCTCGTACATCGAACAATAGCGAGGCGGCGCTGGATCGCATCGAGCGCGATGTGGACCGCATCACGTCGCTGGTCGCCGACATCGTGGAGATCGCATTCGTCGAAGGAGATCCCGCAGTGCAGGGAACTGCGGTTGTGCCTTGCGCCGAGATTGTCGATGAAGTCCTTCGAGACTGCAGTGTAGAAGCGGAGATTCGAGGCTGTCGCATCGCCGTGAATGGAAAGCTCGAAGGACTCGTATTGGGCAATCGGGAACTCCTGCGCCGCGCGGTAGAAAACGTGGTGCGCAATGCCATCCGCTATGCGCCCGAACAAACAACCATTGATATTTCCACCAACGAAGATGATGGGACTGCGCACATTTATGTGCGCGATTTTGGCCCCGGTGTTCCGCATGAGGCGCTGTCGCGCATCTTCGATCCTTTCTATCGGGTGGAAGAGGCGCGCAGCGCAACAGGTGGAGGATCGGGACTGGGCTTGTCGATTGCCAAACGCGCTGTGCAAGTGCATCACGGAGCCATTTGCGCAGAGAATGCGCTGCCAGGGCTGCGCGTACATCTTGCGATTCCGTTGATTCCAGAACCCCTGTTGAACTGATATGCAGTGAATCGAGACACTGTTGGAGTGGGTTCTAAGCGCTTAATAATTCTTAAGGTTCAATTTACGCGAGGCATAGTTTAATTCTCTCAATGCCGGATGCGACAGCGCGAACAAGCGAGGCATTAGAGGAGATACGAATGAAGCGTTTCTTTGGTTTTGCAATGTTACTCGTCCTGATTTCCGCCCCCGCCTTTGCCAAGAACTCCCAGACGGTGAACATCCCGGAAAATGTAAACGTTGGGACCACAAAGGTGGCCGCTGGCGCCTACAAGGTGGAGTGGACCGGAACAGGATCAAACGTACAGGTGGTCGTCTCCAAAGAAGGCAAGACCATCGTCACAGCCGCTGCAAAGATCGTTGACGAAAAGCATGATTACAAGGCCGTAACCACCCTGCGCAAGGATGGAACGGACGTGCTCGAAACCATCATCCTGGGCAAGCAGACCTTGGTCTTCGAGACCGCTCCTACTTCCGGACAGTAAGTCGCTTTGTAACTTCCTTTTGTTGAGCCGGGCATCTATCCAGACCACGGCCTTCAATCCTTCAGCAACCTTCTTGCGGGGACTAACTCCCCCGCGACTCTCCACGAGGAGCATTTCCCAGTCTGCGATGCCTTCAGGGTCCAGATTGAATCGAAGATCGATCGATCGACATCTATATCCGGCAACAGTCGTATTGCCGAAAGAACAGGAGGCAAGAGTACTCGCCTCCTCAATGGGCCCTTCCGCGCGGCGATGAAGAGTTATCTGTTCGGGCACACGAGACCGGCAGTGTCACTCTACCTCGCCGCGAATCTTTCTGGCTATGCCGATTGCCTGAAATCCTTGAGAAGCTCAAGCGACTTATCGAGCAATTCGGTTAGCTCGCCGAGACGCGCCAAGCCTTCTTCGTTCCGGCCCTGCGCCTGGAACTTGAGAATACCGGTAGCCAGAGCGTGCATCCGCCAGTGCATGGCCACCATGGATTGAAACGCGGGCTGGGAGTTGCGTCCGGCTTGCGATTCTGCGTCGAGCCACAACCCAAAGCGGCACTGGTGGCGGGTCATCTGAGGCTGCACGTGGGTTTCGCCCTTGAGAAAGGCCTCGATCGACAGGATCCAGCTGCGATGCTCCACATTGGCTTCCAGCAGCGGCCGGTCGTCCAGGCCCATCAAGTGCGCCTCGGCCCAGCGCGGGTCGGGCTTCCAGGTTGCCGCCCAGTGGGGAAAATCGAAAGCCGGCATGGGACGGGCGATGCAATAGCCTTGAGCCAGTTCGCATCCCATACGCAGCAGCATCAGTCCCTGGTCCACCGTTTCAACACCGGCAACGATCGATTGACGATTGAAACCCGCTGCCAATCCAAGCACGCCCTCCAGGATGTTCATGTCCTCTGGGCTGTCCATGATATCCCGCACAAAGCTTCGATCTATCTTGAGGATATTGGCCGGTAATTGCTTGAGATAGTTGATGGAAGAAGAGCCGGTTCCGAAGTCGTCCAGCGCAAACGAGACGCCGATCTCGCGCAAGCCGCTCAGCAGGCTGGTTAATTTCGTGACATCCTGCGGGGCGCTGGTTTCCAGAATTTCCAGTTCCAGCTTGGAGGGATGCATGCCAGGATGTTGAGAAAGCAGGGCGGAAAGGCGCGCGATAAAGTCAGGCTGCTGCAAGTGCAAGGCGCCGATGTTCACGCTCACCGGCAGATCCATCCCTTCGGCAAGCCACGCCTCCATCTGACTCAGAACCGTATCGATTACCCATTCGCCGATTTCCACTGCAAGCGGGTGCAGTTCGATCAGCGGAAGAAACTCTGCCGGCGGCAACAGACCGCGCTCGGGATGCTGCCAGCGGATCAGGGCCTCGGCTCCGACCACTTTGCCGGTGCTCATGTTGACCTTGGGCTGGTAGTACATCACAAATTCGCGATCGGCGAGGGCTTGGCGCACCCGCGCCAGTTCTTCATGCGCGCCCTCGGGAACGACTACTTCCGGTATGCCGTGGATATGCCAGGCGCTTCGTCCCGCCGCGACGTCGGCGTCTTGCACATGCGCGTTCTCCCCTTCACAGGAGCAACCGGGACAGGTGTGTTCGCCCAGCACGGCAACAGGATTCGGAACCTGACCCGCGATCCAAGGATTCCCGGCATCCAGATCCGGGCACTCGCGGGCAATTCCGAGCACGCCCACAATCTCGCCCTTGTCGTTCTTCACCGGGAACTTGCGGATATCGATGGCCCGCGAGGTCCCGCTGTTCGCGTTTCCGTTGGTCAGATGGATCGCCTGAAAGGCCTGCACGCTCGCCTGACCAGCCAGAATGTCCTTTTCCAACTGGTAGTGCAGATCTGCTTCCGTCTCGGGCATCAGGTCGTAGTCGGTTTGACCCAGCAAATCGGTCCAGTGCCCGGTCGCGCCGTAAAAGGGCACCAGCGTCTGACTGGCCCCTGTGAGCACATGGTTCAGGTCCTTGAAAACCAGGAAATCGTCGCTGCTTTCAAGCATTGCTTTGAGATAAACCGGGATAAACTGCCTCTCCGGCTTTACATGAAGGCTTTTGGCATCCTGCAAAAGCAGGTTCACAACCTCCCCGGCTCCGGGGACTGTCTCTTTTCTGTAGCGGCCCGTCAGGCAGCGAATGCGGCCGTCGGCGTGCCGGAAACGGAGGCTGAAACGGCCCGATCGATTTTCGGCTCCGCGGCTAAACAAACCGTTCGCGATATCGGAATCCTGGGGATGGATCCGGTCCTGGAACTTCACTTTAGAAGACAGCAGATCTTCCGGGCTGAAACCCAGCAGTTGCTCAATTCCGTCGCCGACGGACAACACCGGCAGACCGTTGCTCAGCGCCAATCGGATCTTGGCTTCAAACAGGCGGCTCTTGGTCTTTCCCATGCTTCTGAATCCTGTTGGACGGATGAACACAAGTTGTTCATCGACTGTTTCAGAATACAGAACAGGGCTCACAGGCCGTCAAACCAGCGGAGTCCCCGTTTGGATGCCGCGCAAGGAAGCCGGCCCAAAGCCATTCTTCCCAACCGCTTCACTCGAACGGAGCTCTGAGAGAAGAGCATCGACAAAAATGCACGGGTGGGGCATATTCGTATCCATGAAAGATCCAGCTCCATCCCTCCGCGGACAGTGTCTTCGCTTCTTGGGTGTCGTTTGCCTTGCCGGGTGCGTTCCCTCGATCGTTGCCGCCGCGCAGGCCGCGCCTGCCCCGGCGATCGTGCTCCACGCCGCCCGGCTGCTGCAGATCGACACAGGCGCCCTCCTGCAGCCCGGTGAGGTCCTGGTTGAAAGAGATCGCATCCGCGCCGTAGCGGTGGCCGTCGACCGCCCCCAAGGGGCCAGAATTCTAGACCTGGGCGACGTCACGCTTCTCCCCGGCCTGATCGACGCCCACGTTCACCTGTTCCTGCATCCGGGCGCCGAAGACCTGCAGACGGTGCAGGAGTCCGTGCCCTGGCGCACCATTCTGGCCGAACAGGCCGCCAAGGCCGACCTGCTGGCCGGTTTCACCGCGGAGCGCGACATGGGCACCGAAGGCGCCGGCTCGGCCGATACGGCGGTTCGCGACGCCATCGACCAGGGCCTCATCCCCGGCCCCAGGATGCGCATCAGCGGCAATGCCATCGACATCCTCGGCGGCCACGAAGACGCCAACCGCTTCAATCCTGCGCAGCACGTGCTTTCGAACGCCGACTACGCCAACTCGGCCGGCCAACTGGTCGAAGTCATCCGTGCGCAGCACAAGGAAGGGTCGGATTTCGTCAAGATCTATGAGACCGGCCCCGACCAAATGATCGATGGCCAACTGCACACTCCCTACCAGTACACCGAGGCTCAGTTGACGGCGGCCATTGAGGAAGCGCGGCGCCTGGGCACGCGCGTCGGCGTCCACGCCATGGGTGAGCCAGGCACGCTCTACGCGGCCCGGGCCGGGGTGGCTTCCATCGATCACGCCACCCAACTCGGCGACGAAACCATGCGCCTGATGCGCCAGAAGCACATTCCCGCGGTACCCACCTTCGCCATCTTCGAGTACTTCGCCCGCAACTCGACCTCGGCCACCGAAGCTCCGCGCGAGGGCGCCTTGCTGCAATACAAAATCGCCGAGTTCAAAAAGCAGATTGCCGCCGGGATTCCGTTTGCCGTCGGCTCCGACGTGGGCCCGTTCCCGCACGGCACACAGGCGATCGAAATGGAACTCATGGTTCGCTACGGCATGAAGCCGCTGGCCGTGCTGCAGGCGGACTTGATCGAAGGCGCGAAGCTGCTGGGATGGGAGGGGCAGATCGGCCAGCTCAAGCCCGGTTACCTGGCCGACATCGTCGCCGTCCCGGGCAATCCGCTGGAAGATATTACCGCTGTGGAGAGGGTGAAGTTCGTGATGAAAGGCGGAGTGGTGGTGCGCCAGTAGAATTTCAATCGCCCACCGAAGGAAGCGCAGCACCCAGCAATTCTTCACCCTCGGTTCCCATAGCCCCATTGGGTTCCAGAAGGTGCGCTCCCGGGTTATAGTCGGGAACCATCTCTTTCAGAATCCTCACGAGGCTAGCCGCGTCTCGCTCGGCAAGCGCATGGCGCATCTCTTCAAGCAGCGACTCCATGGTTCGCATCGCGAAACAGCAGGATGAGGTATACGTCCTGATTTGTGAGTGTGTTGTTGGGATGAGGCTTTCGTGTTCAAGGTTCAGCTCTTCGAAGAGCTTTTCGCCCGGACGCATTCCGGAAAACTCGATTGCGATATCCCGCCCGGGTTTCAATCCGGAGAGCAGAATCAGATAGCGCGCCAGATCGACGATGTTGATCGGGAGGTCCATATCCAGGACAAAGACCTCGCCGCCCTGGCCGATTGAAAACGCCTGCAACACCAGCTGCACCGCTTCGGCGATGGTCATGAAATAGCGGCTCATATCGGGGTGGGTCACGGTTACCGGGCCGCCTGCGGCGATCTGCTGGTTGAAGATTGGAACCACGCTCCCGCTGCTGCCCAGCACATTGCCAAAACGCACCGCGACAAACTTGGTGCCGGATGCCTGCTGCATGGCGCGAATCACCAGTTCGGCCGCCCGCTTCGTGGCGCCCATCACACTGGCCGGGCGAACAGCCTTGTCGGTTGAAATCAGGACAAAGTCATCCACGCCATGTTCCACGGCCGCCTGCGCCACCTGGAAAGTGCCCAGGATGTTGTTTTCCACTGCTGCAAAAACCTGCCTCTCCATCATCGGTACATGCTTGTAGGCCGCCGCGTGATACACGATCGATGGCCTATAGGCCGTCATGACCTGGTGCAGGTGATCGGCGCGGGTGATGTCGCCAATCTCCGGATAAAAGGCCAAACCGGGAAAGCTCCTGATCAGCTCCCGGTCGAGATGAAACAGCGGCGTCTCCGCCTCGTCGAACCCGATCAGCTTCAGCGGCTCGAACCTGGCGAGTTGCCGGCAAAGCTCCGATCCGATGGAGCCCGCCGCGCCGGTCACCAGCACGACCTTTCCTTCAATCCGGTGGCGAATGGCCTCCGCATCCATTTCGACAGCCCGCCTGCCCAGCAAGTCTTCAATACCCAACTCCCGCACCGGCTCGCCGTGTGTGCTGCCCTGACCCAGTTCTTCCGCATCGGGCAAGATATGGCACTTCACTGCAGTCTCGACAGTCCGCCTCAGAATGCGCAGCCGGTGTGCGCCGGTGACCGAAGGCATGGCAACAATCACGCTCTCAATGCGGTGCGTTTCTACCAGGCGCTGGATGTCCTGCCCGGTCCCCAGGACGGGCTTTCCATGGAGGAACCGGCGGGCTTTGGACGGGGCGTCGTCAATGAATCCGACCACTTGGAATTTCGGCGAGGTGCTTCGGGCGAACTCGGAATTGAGCCCCAACCCCGCCGCGCCTGCGCCATAGATCAATGTTCTGCGCCCATTCTTCCGGCCATTTCGCCGAGTTCCGGGCCAGAAATGGAGCTGCCTCAAGGCGAGGCTCGTCCGCACCGCGAACAGCCACGAGCGTGCCCAATCCAACAAACCGGCTGCGGGGTTGAGGTCGGACCCGATTTTTACGGTGCGTCGAGCCGGTGAGGTGTAAGAACGCATGATTTGATCCTGGATCCCGATCCAGATTCCGCTTCCCGTTTGCTCCCATCTTCGGTTGCAAGGTCCGTGGCGAAACGGCAGCAAAAAACAAGGCGCAACCCCATTGTATCGGGCCTCGACAAGGACGATTGAAGTGAAGTCATTCGGTAATACCGGGAATGGAGCCCAAGCCTCAAGGCCGGCTGTCATCTCGCCGTCTATCTCTGCATTTGTTCGGAACAGGAGCAAGTCCCACGATGCCAGGACTAGGGCATGGTTAACGGCTTCACGCTGCCGCAGTCCGCGCCTTTATAAACCGAGGTGGTTTCAATGGTGTATTCGATGGTCCTGGAGTTGGGTCCCATCTGCATGTTGCCCACGAAATGCACTTTGCCTTTGGCCTCGTTCGGGTCGGTCCATGAAGACTCCAGGGTTCCTTTGCCGGCCATCCTGCCCGTGCACACCCAATCGGCGGTCATGCTGGTGGACTTCAGAACCACATTCGAGATCTGGCACTCATTGTTGCGGCTTTGCGGCATCGGTGCACCGTACTTGTCGATCATGGCCTGGGTCAGGCAAACCTGCGTGGTGCGCGGGCCTCCGCCGAAGGGGTTATTGGCGCCGGCAGGCATGGTCATCCCCGGGGGCATTGGGGATTGCTGCCAGGTCATGGTGCTGGTCATCTCCCACAGGCCGGGCTTTCTGTTGCTCTGCGCCCAGGCGAAGATAGCCAGCGCACCAAGGCAAACGCCCAGTGCGATCCAAAGTCGGGTCTTGTGCATCGCTCCTCCTGGTCGATCTGCGAATGTGGCTACGCGCAACCACTCTACCGGAGACAGCACTGTGGAAAAAACCAAATTCAACCATCTGAAGCCGGTCATGTGGATGTGCGGGGGGCTTTCCTCAGCCCCTCTGACAGCCTAATCCCGGCAGCCGTGCCAGACTTTGAGACGCTGCGTTCGCTCCTCACAAACAGCAGGGAATCGCCCGCGTTATCATGAAAAGGAAATGTCATTTCCCATTCGAACCTGCGTTGTGTGCTCTGAAGAATTTGAGTTGCGGCCCGATAAGCCCGGTTTTGCCAACCGCTGCCCCGAGTGCAGCTCCCCGGAATCCTCTGAACCGGCCGGCAAGCGCCCCATGGATGCCGACGAGCGGAAAGCCGAAGCTGAAGCCAACGAAGCCAGGCGCCAGGCCATCCGCAACCTGCTGTATCGCAAAGACAGCTAAACTTCAGGTGGATTTCTGCCGTTTGGAAGCCCCTGAATGATGGGTGCTTGCTCAACAAAGCCAGTATTCCTAGCAGAGAGGCGTCAGGCGATCGCCGGCGATGCGGTCGGCACGACCGATGCGCCCCAGGGCCAGCAGGGCACCGGTGACCCGATCCGAAGCGTGGCGGACAACGCTGCCTTCGCTGGCGAAGTCCCCGAGAATGCAGTGCACCCCCAGGGCCTCGATCCGTTCAACGTCGGGGACAATTGCCGTAGCGTCCTCGGCAGCATAACGAGCAAGCGTTTCAGCCGTGAATGGCGCCGTGTTCACCAGCGCGTAGTCGAATATGGGCGCCCGGGTGTGTTCGTAGATGCGTTCGATGTGCTCTGAAGCCGTCAAGCCCAGGCTCTCGTTGGCCTCGGTCATCAGGTTGCATACAAAAACGCAGACGCCGCGAGCATTCGCCAGTGCAGATGGAATGCCCTTTACCAGAAGATTTGCAATCAGCGAGGTGTAGAGCGAGCCCGGCCCCACCGTGATCAGGTCCGCCCTCTGAATTGCGTCAAGGGTCTCTGGCAGCGGCGCGGCGTTGGGTGGGTCGAGCATCAGTTTGACGATACGGTGTTGGCTGGCGGTGATGTTGGTCTCCCCGCGCACCAGCGAGCCGTCATCCATCTGCGCCACCAGCTTGGTGTCGGCCGTGGTGACCGGGTAAATCCGTCCGCGCGTGGCAAGAATCTTGCTCGCCAACTGAATCGCCTGGCCAAAATCGCCGGTAATCTCCGTCAGCGCGGCCACAAACAGGTTGCCGAAGTTGTGTCCCTTCAAGGCATCGCCGCCACGAAAGCGATGGGCGAAGAGCTGCGAGAGCAGATCCTCTTCTTCGCTGAGAGCCACCATGCAGTTGCGCAAATCGCCGGGGGGCAGCATGTTGAATCCCTTGCGCAAACGCCCGGACGAGCCGCCGTCGTCGGTGACCGTGACTACCGCTGCCAGATCGGAGATGGCTCCGGAAGTGACGCCCTCACCGGGGGCCACGACATGGCGGCGCAAGCCGCGTAGCAGAGTGGAAAGCCCGGTCCCGCCCCCGATGGCCACAACGCGCATGGGCCGCACAGGGGCGGCGGAGTCGGCTCCAGGAGATGGCTCCTGGAGCGCGATGTCGTTTTCTGAGGTCCCTGATTTCAATGCATTCCTTACGGAATTTCAGGATACAGCAGCTCAGTGAAGCGCGGGTCATCCACCATGGTCTGGAAATCGTTGTCGGCGCGGGCCTGGAATCGATTCTTGGGATTCAGGGCGATGGCGCGAGACAGATTCCGCAAGCAGTCCTGGGTATGGCCGGTAATCGCATCCAGAAGAGCCAGGCCATAGAAAGCGTAATCTGCCTGGGGATGCTCGGCCACGATGCTGTTGAACTGGTCGCGCGCCTCTTCGAAATATCCCGTGTTCAGTTGAGAGACGGCGTAGTCGTAGTGCTCTTCGGGCGTCGGAAAGGCCAGTTTGGGCCGTTCAAGTTGCCGCTGACAGGTGTTCAAATACATCCGGCAGCGTTCCTTGATTTCCGGGGGAGCCTCGATGAGCAGCTTTTCAAAGGCGGCCAGCGCCTTCTCGTATCTGCCCTGCTGGAGCAGTAGCACGGCAGCCTGATAGTGCTGAAAAACGGGCCCCGTCCCCGTAGGGGGGTGGGTGCCCTGCTTGGCAGCTGGAACGGGTGTTTTTTTGCGGCTTGCTGCCGCGGATCGGGCCTCTTGCATCATGGGTTTGCCGGTCTCGCGCATTGCGCGGCGAACAGTTGAGCCGATTCGGTTCGGACAAAACGTGCGCTCAAGCGTTGCGCTGCTTCGCCCTCTTTATACGCACAACCCCGAGCTACGTCAATGGGTGGCCCTCAAAGTGCATGTTATCCACTGACCGTAAAGGGAACTTTTCGATACATGGCCGGGTTCAGGGAAGGGTCGTTGTACATCTTCAACTGGCGGTAAAGCTTGAAGCTCCGAGTGCCGGCAAGGGTCTGGCGCCACAGCAAATCCAGACATCCCGCCAGATCCCCTCGCTGTTCCTGCAGGATGGCGAGCCGTTCGCGATTTCGCTCGGTGTGTCCCGCCGGTGCGTCGCCGCGCTCTGCTTCTTCCCTTGTATGGTAGATCTTCAGCGACAGGATAGAAAGCCTGTCGACGATCAAGCCGGGCGTCTCGGAGTGCAACGGAGATTCGGGATTGGGCAACGATCGGCCTTCAAGCCAACCGAGCAGTGCCCGATCCAGTCCTTCCACCAGGTCGTTGCGACGCTGATTGGTTTGGTCCACGCGGCGCTTCACGGCGGCAAGTTCCGCGTCGCTGGCGCCCGGCGTGCGGGCTTCGTCCTCAATGTGCCAAAGTTCGAAGTTCGCCTTGTGCTGCCGCGAAACCAAGGCCAGCCAGTCCGCGGCGCTCTCAATCTGCGCAACCGCTCCCGATGGGGTTTCCGCAGCGGCATCCGCGGGCGACATATGCCACACCGCGTTGCAATGGTCGTGCAGTTTGACGATGGCCTCTGCTTCAAGCATGTTCATAGCTTAGCGCAGGACCGCGCAGGCTATGCGTCTTGCCTGCCTTGACCCTGCCGCTGTTGGAGAAGATCCCTGCTCGGGCGGCTGGCTCTGTGGTAGAACTATCCTCAACCGGGCTCAGGTCTAACCCGGAGCTATGGGAATTTGCGATTGGATCGGTAGATCCTTCCCGTCGCAGAGACGGCTCCTTATGGCAGTAGTGGAAGAATTGAGGGCGACCATGGACGACGGCATGGAACGGTTTCTCTGTCTTGCCAGCTACGAAAGAGGGCACGACTTCTTGCGCCAATGCGCGACGATGGGCGTCAAGCCCACCCTGCTGACTCTGGACAAACTTCGCGAAGCCGATTGGCCCCACGATGTGCTGGAGGAGGTGGTCACCATGCCCTCAGGTCTCACGAAAGACCAGCTCCTCAACACGGTCTCCTGGATGATGCGAGGGCGACGCTTCGATCGCATCGTTGCGCTGGACGAGTTCGACCTGGAGAAGACCGCGCAGATTCGCGAGCACATGCGCATCCCCGGCATGGGAACAACCACGGCAGCCTACTACCGCGACAAACTGGCCATGCGCACCGGCGCAAAGGACTCCGGCTTTTTGGTTCCCGAGTTCTGCCGGGTGTTGAACTACGACGAATTGCGTGCCTACATGGATCGCGTCCCCGCGCCCTGGCTGCTCAAGCCGCGCTCTGAAGCTTCGTCATTGGGAATCCGCAAGATTGAAGAGCCGGAGCAGTTGTGGCGCGCGCTGGAAGATCTGGGCGACCGTCAGAGTCACTATTTGCTTGAGCAGTTTGTGCCCGGCGATATCTTCCACGTGGACTCGCTGCTCAGCCAAAGCAAGGTTCTTTTCTCGGTGGCCCATCAGTATGGCCGCCCGCCCATGCAGGTGATGCACGATGGCGGCGTATTCACCACGCGCACCGTGGACCGCGGCAGTCGAGCCTGGGAGGAGTTGACGGCCTTCAACGCCAGCCTGGCGCCTTCGCTGGGCATGGTACGCGGCGTCACCCATGCTGAATACATCCGCTCTCATGCCGATGGACGTTATTACTTTCTCGAGATCGCGGCGCGCGTCGGCGGCGCCTTTATCGCCGACCTGGTCGAGGTTGCCACCGGCGTGAATCTATGGCGGGAGTGGGCGCGCTTGGAAGTGGCCTCGCTGCGCAACCAGACTTACGTTCCTCCCGAGTCCTATCAAGCCTATGCGGGAAGCGTGCTTTGCCTGGCGCAGACCGCCGAGCCCGACACCTCGAGCTTCAACGATCCGGAGATCGTGGTGCGCATCAAGAAGCACCACCACGCCGGCCTGATCGTGCGTTCCGACAAGCCGGAGCGGGTGGCGGAGTTGCTCGAGCATTACAGCCGCGAGTTCGCAAGCCGTTTCCTCGCCTCGATGCCGCCCCTCGATCGGCTCACTCCGGCGTGATTGTCGCTGCAAGCCGTGGTCGTCAACCCTTGAAACACAATGAGCCTTTACGCAATGCTGAGGTCCTGCGATGGTCGTTCCGCGCAGTTGGAAGAATGCAGACGCCGCGGCTGCCACGCGTGAGTTCTTGTTGCAAACTCCGCCCCGTCGAGCCGCCGTCCGCGACTTGATGAACGAGTTGCTGTCGGAGAGTCCCTTTGACCGGCGCTGCGCGGCCGACCTCGCCCGGCGCATCAGCGCCCGGCAACCCGGCATCCTGCGCAGGTATGCCGACGTGCTGATCGATCTGTTTGCCGAGATTCCGCTGGCGCAGTGGCAGACCCGCGGCTACCTGAGCATGGCCGCCGCCCTCAATGCCTCGACCCACGCGCAGCGAATGCGGCTGGCGCTTTTGGTGCGCCCCATGGTCGCGGACCCGCGTAACGCCGTGCGGGCCATGGGCTTGGAGTCGCTGGCGCTGGTGGCGGTCCCGGAGCCGGCCCTGCGCGATGAAGTCCTCCATATCCTCGAGCGCGCCCGCCGCGAAGGCACCTGTGCCATGCGCAGCCGCGCCTGCCGCATGTTGCCCCTGGTGCTGGCAGCCGAGGCTATAGCGATTCCAGAATGAATGTACCCAGGAAACGCAGCGTTCAAGTCGACGCGACCCCAAGGAGCGGCGACCCTGCACGATGCAAGATAGGGAACACCTATTCTGGAATCGCTCTAAGACGCGTCCGTAGGGCCATGCAATTTCTCGGAATGGTCTGGCGCCGCACGGGCCCAATCGGTATTCTGCTTCAGTATTGGAAGCAGCGGCGGCCTGCTCCGCCGAGCCTCGCTACACCTCCCCATCCCCCCAAAGGAGATTCTATGAACCTGACTGAAATGCCGGAGCTTGTGAACTGGCCTGAAACGCATTATGTCTTCGTTGAAAAAATCGGCCCGTTCATGCAAACCGCCCCCGCCGCCTGGACAACCGCGCATGCGCTGGTCCCGGCGCTCACGCAGCACAACCAGATCGCTGGATACATGAGCCTTTACAAGATGGGGCCCAGCCTTTATCGCGCCGGCTTCTCGCTGGCGGCGGCGCCTCAGGAACTGCCGGAGGCGCTGCAATACGAGCTGTTCCCCGGCGGCAAATATAGCCGCTTCGTTCTCACCGGTCCCTATTCCAACCTCGGCCGCGCGTCAGGTCGCGTTTGGGATATCGTCTCCGAGACAGGAATTGCCCTCCGCGACGATTTCGCCATCGAGCACTATCTCAACGATCCCAGCGTCACGCCCGCCGAGCAGCTCAGGACCGAGATCCTGGTCCCCACGCTTTAAGCTGCATCGGACCATCAAGAAAGCCCAACACCGACTACCCGGATGCTGGGCTTTTCTCTTCTTCTTGCTATTCCTCGGTAAATCCCAAAAAACTGTGTGGCGCTACGCTGAAGGTAAACTGCATGGCCTGCCCAGCTTTGGCTCCCCGCCTTGTGGCAGCAGCCTTGCCCTCCAGCACCTCTCCCGTAGCCAGATTGCGTACCTTGGTGAAGGCGCCGCGAACGGTGACGGTTACCTGCGTGGGCTTATCCAGGAACGACTCCACCACGAAGCTATGGTTGTCATAGGCGAACAGGCTCACCTTGCTGGGCGCGTCGAGTTCCACCGGCTGGCTCTCCAGGATGTAGTGCCGGATGGAGCTCAGCACCGACTGCGGCAGTGTGTAGAGGTCGTTGGCGTTCTCCGGAATGGTGAGCACGTAAAGCACGCCCTTGGAGTAGCGGTCCATCAGCAGCAGCGGTGCGCCACGGCCATTGGCCGTGCCCCGCACCACCGGCCACGCGTCGTTGGTCATGAACTGGATCTCCGGAATCAGAACATCTTCCGTGTTGCCCAGGCTCGCTCCTGCGCCTGCTCCCGATGCGCCCCAGTAGTCGTGCACCTTCAGCACGTTGCCGGTATTGGTAATCTCGGCTATCTTGTCGAAGCCCTTGTCCTGAATCGCCTTCAGCAGCCCTGAGGTGATCGCCACGCTCCCCCCACGTTCCAGTTGGGACTTGATCTTGGCTACGATCTCCTTGTCGAACTTGGCGTCCTCGGTCAGCAAAACCGTCTTGGCGTCAACCGGGAACGCCGGATAGGTCTCGACCGGTATCCCGATCATGCCCAGATAGTCGTGCAGAAAGTCCTCGCCGGTAGACTGGTAGGGGCGATAGCTGGCGATCCCGATAGGCGCTCCCAGTTTGCCCACCACGTCGTTGACCTTGGAGAGCGAGTAGCCTGCGGCGGCAGCATAGCTGGCCGCTCCCGTGGCGCCGCCGGTTGCATTCCACTTGTCGAGTTCCGCCGCCTTGAACGTGGTGTCGAGCGAGCTCCAGGACTTGCGGTCGCCCATCTCCGCCGGCCGCAACAAATCGCTGTACTGGAAGAGCAGGATCTGCGGCGTCTTGGCCAGTATGGTGTCCCAAAGCTGCTCGGCATAGCGATCGAGATAGCGCGTGCCGTAGACGTCGACCCAGCCGCCGCCGTTGCGCCCCGGGGCGACGTGATCGAAGTAGCGAACGACCTGATAGCTCTCGTACTGCTGCAGGTGCTGGTCGTTGTTCTCCGGGTCGCGCGTCTCGGTCCCGGTATAGATGCCGTCGAAGATCTTCGGCTCTTTGTCCAGATCGTAGCCGTTGGCCTGGAAGTGCTGATACCAGTTCGGAAACTTGATGATGACCTTGCACTTGGGATTCACCGCCTTGGCCGGCCCAACCACCAGGCTCTGCGAGACTTCGTCCATCGTCTTCAGGCGGAACTCGGTCCAGGTCTGGTCGCCCTTGGCGGCAATGTCGGAGTCGCGCTTGGTGTTGTTGAAGAAGAAGTCGTCCAGAATGATCTCGTCGAAGTGCCTTGCGGTGACCTCGGCCACATGCTTCACATACGCCCGTTGTTTGGGGTCGGTATATGTGAACGAGGTAAACTGACCGCTGTCGTCGTGGTCGCCCTCGAAGCCCACATAGTCGCCGCCCGCGGCATAGGCAATTCCGCCCGCGACCTGCACACCATGGTCGGCAAAGAACTTCTTGGCCGATTCCAGCTCCGCATCGCCGGCCAGAAAGCCGCTGCGATAGCTCTCGATGTACACCTTGTCCACATGCACCTGGCTGCTGATCAGATCCCAGGACTGCTGCAGCCAGACCGGGTCCTTCATCTTTTCGACCACCCCGACAGGGATGTAAACGGCAACGCGGAACTGGTCGTGGGCTGGGGCGGGCTGGGGCGGTGCGGCGCTCAACAGCAGCGGAGAGCAGGCAAGAAGAAGGGCAAGTGTCAGGCGGAGGCGCAAAACCACCATGGGAGCTCCTTGAGAATGGCTTTCTGAGAATTCATTGCGAGGCCGGCCGGCTGCACCGGGGCGGAGCCAGTATATCTACGCAAACCCCTTTAGTAAAACGTTTGTGCTGGTATACGCTTACATTTGGACAAAGTCCGAACGATTTCGCCGCCCCGCGTCTCCAGGAACATGAAAGTCTTTACCCGTTTGCAGGCCAAAGCTGACTTTGGTCTTGCTTTCTGCGAACGTCGAAAGCTCTTCTCCTGCATAGGTGCCTCGGCTTTCACCTGACTTTCGGGGGACTCGCAATGCAGCCGAAGACTTTACAATCGATGCGGGAGCAAGCATGGAAAAGAAATGGCAGTACCCGCATCGGCGCTGGAATCCGTTGCGCCAGTCGTGGGTTTTGGTGTCTCCGCATCGCACGCAGCGCCCCTGGCAAGGGGAAGTGGGCCAGAAGGCCACGCCGCCGGGAAATTCCTACGATCCACAGTGTTATCTTTGCCCGGGCAATCGGCGCGCGGGCGGGGCGACCAACCCGCCTTATGAAGGGGTCTTCGAGTTTGTAAACGATTACGCAGCCCTGCTGCCCGAGTTCCCCACGGCCACGGAGCCCCCGGCTTCGGCCCTCCTGGTGGCAGAAGCCGCCCGCGGCTTGTGCAAGGTGCTCTGTTTTCACCCCGATCACAGCCTCACCCTGGCCCGCATGACCCAGGAGGAGATTCGCCCAGTCGTCGACGCCTGGACGCGCGAATATCGGGAATTGGGCGACCTGGACTGGATCCAGTACGTGCAGATTTTCGAGAACCGCGGGGCGATGATGGGCGCCAGCAATCCCCATCCTCACGGGCAAATCTGGTCAACCAGCTTTGTGCCCGACGAGCCGGCCGCCGAAACCATGGCACAACACCAGCATCTGGCCTCCACCGGCCATTGCCTGTTGTGCGATTATGCCGAGGCCGAGCTGGCCGAGGGCGAACGCGTGGTGTTTGAGAACAAGCACTTTCTGGCGGTCGTGCCCTGGTGGGCAACCTGGCCTTTCGAAGTGTTGCTGCTCTCGCGCCGGCATAGGGGAGCGCTGCCGGAGTTCAACGACGATGAAAAGGACGGCTTGGCCGACGCCCTCAAGCGCCTCACCACCCGTTTCGATCGCCTCTTTGAAACCAGCTTTCCCTACACCATGGGCTTTCACCAGTCCCCGACCGACGGCGGCACTCATCCGGAATGGCATTTCCATGCCCACTTCTACCCGCCGCTCCTGCGTTCGGCCACGGTGCGCAAATTCATGGTGGGCTTTGAGATGCTGGGCATGCCGCAGCGGGACATTACGCCGGAAGACGCGGCCCAGCGCCTGCGCGACTGCTCGGAAGAGCATTTCTGGCCGCGCACCTGAGAGCGTTTTCCATGAAACAGTGGCGGAGCCGGGACAGGCTTGACGTCCCGGCTCCGACGGTTTTCGTGCCCGGACGTTCAGAAACAGCGAGAACCCGGCAACCGTGCATTCACATTGCCCTCATAAGTTTTAATGGACTACCCCGCTATACTGGCCTCATGTTCTCCACTTCTCTGTCCGCTCGCTCCGTTCAAAAGGCCCTGATCGCCCTGGGGTTGGTTTCGTTTGCGATTCTGCCGCCCGCCGCTCACGGATGGGGAAATGAAGGCCATCGCATGATCAATCGACAGGCTATCGGCCGGCTGCCGGAAGACGTCCCCGCCTTCCTGCGTTCCGAGTCGGCCGCGAACGAGATCGAGTATCTTGGGCCGGAGCCGGACCGCTGGCGTTCGCGCGCGGAGCCGGAGCTGAGTGCGGCCCAGGCGCCCGAGCACTTTATCGACCTGGAGCCTGCCGATGCTCTGGGCCCGCTGCCGCATAACCGTTTGGACTTCGAGGCCAAGGTGTTTGCCGCCGGTCAGCGTCCGGAGAAGATCGGATTGCAGCCTTGGGAGGCGACCGAGGTGTGGGAACGCCTGAAAGCTGCTCTGCGCGAATATCGGAGCCAGACCGCAGCCAAGCAAGATACACGCGCTGTGGAAGCCGCAGCAATCTTTTATGCAGGCTGGCTGGGACACTATGTAGGAGATGCCTCGCAGCCCCTGCACACCACCGACAAGTACAACGGATGGGTGGGGCCGAACCCCAACGGCTACACCACCGCCCACCAGATTCACTGGCTCTTCGAGGGACCTTTTGTGGCAGCAAACGTGAACTCCCAAGAGGTATCGGAAAAGATGACGCCTGCCAAGATCGTCGAAGGCGACATGTTCGACGCCTACCTGGCCTATTTGCGGCACACTGCCACCTATGTCGAGAAGGTGTACCAACTGGAAAAGGCGGGCGGCTTTGTGGGGAAGGGAACCGCCGAGTCGAAGGAGTTCACTGCGGAACGGCTGGGCGCCGGAGCCTCGATGCTGCGCGACATGATCTACACGGCCTGGCTAGATAGCGCCAAGCCGGTACCCGATCCCTACGCCGCCAGGTAGCCGCGAGGAGTGTAAGAAAGTTCGCTGCCCGGAAGTGGATGCTTCGATCTGTTGAAAACGCCCTGTTACCGGGATTGTTCTCAGTCCGCTGCTTCGGCGGCAGCCAGCGCGGGAACGCGGCGCAGCACAAGTGTGAGCGCGCCGGTCATCAAAAGGACGGCGGGAATGGAGACGAGAAGCCAGGCAAAAAAAGCCTGCCCAGCCATCGAGCCCATCTGCGCCAACAGGGTCAAAGGCGATGCATGAAGCAGCGAGCTCGCCTTGAAGGTTTGCTGCGAGCCATTGGTAAACAGCCATCCCCCCAGCCGGACAAACGGCACAATCAGCAGCAATTGCAGCGGCATTACAAGGTAGTTTGCGGCCTGAATGGCGGGCAGATTGAGCCGCAGCGCCACAGCCAAGGCCGCACACAGGAGCGTAGGAATGCCCACCACCGGGATGCAGCCAACGGCGAATCCCAGCGAAAGAGTCAGCGCGAGCCGGCGGGGCGAGATGCCCTGCATCAGCCAGGTGCCGGCCTTCTGCTTGATCGTCTCCAGCAATTTAGTTGTTTCGGGGATTTTCCGCATCGTCACCTTAAGCCTATTTATAAAGATGCAAACGGGAGATGTCTGTGACATAAAAACTTGACCAACGTACCAAAATGGGCGACGCCCTTTTTGCCGGAAGATTCAGAGCAAGGTTGCCTGCAGTCACCCTTTACTTCCCAGCAGGCCTCGTACGCGCATCTCGGCTAGAACCCGCTCCACCTTCCAGTCCAGCGCGCCAGATCCATCGACGACGAGATCGGCCCGGCTCGCGGAGGGCCTTACGAATGCCAGGCTGGCGGGGCGCACGGTCGCTTCGTACTGTCGACGAATCGATTCAGGCGTTCGGCCCCTCTCTTCCATGTCGCGCTTCATGCGCCGTTCGAAGCATACTTCGTCGGCGGTGTCGACGTAGACGCGCAAATGATAAAGCGGAAGCAACTCCGGGTAATAGAGAGCAAAGAGACCCTCGATCGTGAGGAAGGGCGCGGGCCGCACGGTTTCGGTTCGTCCGCGAACGCGGGTGTGCGAGCTGAAGTCGTAAAGCGGTCGCTCGATCGGTTGGCCGGCCGCAAGTGCGGCGACGTGCGAAACCAACAACGGACTCTCCAGCAATGCCGGATCGTCGAAGTTCTGCCGGGTTCGCTCTTCCCGGGAGAGGTGGGCCAAATCTCGATAATAATGATCGAAATGAAAATGAACGCCGCCCAGAGTCCGTGCGAGTTCGGCAGCCAGTGTGGTCTTGCCTGACCCGGAACAGCCTGCGACGGCTACCACCACAGGGAGTCTTGTTCTCTCGTCCTCGCCTATCCGGCTTTTCGTTCGGCTTGCGTCGTCCGGGCTCACTTTGCAGGCTCCAGCAAGACTGCGATCTGCGGAACCAGCCGTTCCAGCAAGCGGGCCAAGCGGTGTTCCACCTGCCGTCCAGCCTCGAAAACCTCTTCGTGGCTCAGCTTCGTAGCTCCCAAGCCCGCGGCCAGGTTGGTGACACAAGAGATGCCGAGAACCTCGATGCCCATGTGCCGGGCCACGATCGTTTCAGGCACTGTGGACATGCCCACCAGCGTGGCGCCCATGGTCCTGAAGGCCCGGATCTCGGCCGGCGTCTCAAAGCTGGGACCGGTCACAGCCAGGTACACGCCTTCCTCGAGAGCGAAGCCCTCGGCTGCCGCAGCTTGCTGCGCCAGTTCACGGAACCGGCGCGAGTACGCCTCGGTCATGTCGAAGAAGCGCAGGCCGGCATCGGGCTGGAACCCGAAACGGGCTTCGTTGGCGCCAATGAGGGGATTGAACCCCATGAGGTTGATGTGGTCTGCCAATGCCACCAACTGGCCGACGCGATACCCCTCACCGATGCCGCCCGCGGCGTTGGTCAGCACAACCGCCCGGATGCCGAGTGCACCGAGCACCCTCATGGGAAACGTTACTCGCTCCGGCGAGTGCCCCTCGTAATAGTGGACGCGTCCCTGCATCGCCACAACAGCCTGATTTGAAAGCCAGCCGGCCACTATCCGGCCCGAGTGGCCCTCCACCGTCACACCAGGGAAGTGCGGTATCTCGCTATATGGAACGATTGTTGGCTCGCGGAGGGCATCGGCCACGGCGCCCAGACCCGAGCCGAGGACAACGCCAATGACCGGCGCAATCGGGCCGAGCTTTTCCTCGATTCTGCCTCGCAGAAACGCCGCGGCCTCGATTACTTGGTCAAAACTAGTCATTTACCCGCCTGACATAACGCCTCCGCCCATTTTACAAGTGCGGTTCCGCTACCGGTGTAAACACCTCCCGGATTGACAAGCGGACTCCTTTGGTACGAAACGTACCTCCACCTTCGGCGGGGCAAACTCGATTTCCCACGCCATGTCCAGCTTCGAAGGGCTACCCAGTCCGGATGAAACCGAATGGATCGACATGGCGAGGAGTCATCTTTGCACTGCATCGCTTTCCTTCAACCACTGGGCGAACAGGAGATCGTCTCCCAGCATGTGGATGGCGAACCAGCCGCGCAGAAAATTCAACAGGGGGAGCGGAACGGTAACATCGAAACTGTCGTTGCGGGTCACAAACTGGTCCACCTGTCTCACCATCGCCATGTGCATAGCCCGATGATGAGCCAGTCCCACAAACCCAGCCGAGGACATCGACTCCTCTTCCACCGAGAAATGTGCCTCCATCACCCCTTTCAATTTCGCTAGAAGCATGGAAATTGCAGGATGTTCGAAGCCGTCGATCGTCCCGGCGTGCAGCTCGTTCAGAATCGATATATAAGCTGCGCGCTGTTCATCCAATGCCTCGATACCCATGGAATAGCGGCTCTTCCATGGAATGGTCTGTACGGTTGCTCCCCACGGATGGTCCGTTTCGGAGAATTTGCGCCGGTTGGTGGCCTCGGAGTGCATTTTTCTTCCTTCAACACTGGAGACAATGGCCCTCGTGTGCCATCCAGTTCCAGATCTCTCCGGCTCCAGACACACTCAACCAATAGTATCGACTTTCTCTCTGCGGCTCGACATCCCCTCCATGCTGAATCCCGTGACCGCCAGGGCAATCGCACGAAGATCCTGAGGCCGCAAAATAGGTGATTTGGAAGGGCACGACTTCAGTCGTGCCGATAAGGCCAATAGAATGAGTGGGGCTTTAGCCCCCCGAGGGATGCTTTCCGGGCTTTTTGAACCCCGAACAACACTTTTTCCGCAGCCTGTTTAGCCGCTGAGGGACGCTCTTCGGCGATCTCGGACCTTCCCTCAGCGGCTAAAGCCGTGCCCTTTCAAAACAGCTTCGTGCGATTGCCCTCCCGTGACCGCAGTCACGGGACTTCCGCCGCAGCCTGCTCTATATAATTTGAGATGATCGGCAAGCTCCTCTCCGGGGCCCCGGTGAAGTGTCATCCAAACGAGGTCGGTCATGGTCACGGAGCAGACAGTGGTTCCGCTTGCGGAGCAGGTAAGGGAAGTTGTGCAAGCGGTCGTGGAGGCTCTGAAGGGTCAGAAGGCCGAGGAAAGCTCCCCGCTGGTGGCCGCCAACTCCTTTGAAGCAGAGGCTTTGCGCTCGGAGATCATCCGCACCGGCCGCAAGCTCTGGGAGCGCCAGTACGTGGACGGCAACGGCGGCAACATCAGCGTGCGCCTGGGCACCGAATATGTGCTCTGCACGCCCACCATGCTGAGCAAGGGCGACCTGGAGCCGGCCGACATCTGTCTCTCCGACCTCGAAGGCAACATCCTGGCCGGCGACCGCTCGCGCACCAGCGAACTCCTGCTGCACCTGGAGATCTACAAGGCCAACCCCAAGGCCCGCGCTGTGCTCCACTGCCACCCGCCCTACGCCACAGCCTTTGCCGTCACCGGCACAGTGCCCCCCAACGGCCTGATCCCGGAGTACGAGGTTTTTATCGGCCCGGCTGCCGTTGCGCCCTACGACACCCCCGGTACCCA
The DNA here is from genome assembly GCA_964560845.1 of uncultured Occallatibacter sp. Taxonomy (GTDB): domain Bacteria; phylum Acidobacteriota; class Terriglobia; order Terriglobales; family Acidobacteriaceae; genus Telmatobacter. Next base: position 28,849 of record CAZLMY010000031.1, read on the forward strand.
GGCCTTTGCCGAGACGGTGCTGCCCTTTGTGCAGGATCACAACACCATCCTGCTCAAGAACCATGGAGTGGTCTGCTGGGCAGACACCGTGACCCACGCCGAGTGGCTGGCGGAGATCGTCGACACCTATTGCAAGACCTACCTGATCGCCAAACAGATCGGCGAGCCATTGACCTTCATCCCGGAGAACAAGATCGACGAGATCCTGATGCTCAAGCGTCGCCTCGGATTCCCCGACGCGCGCATGGGACGCATCGCCGGCATGGACACCCCTGCCGACGCCAAACACACCGCGGAGTTGGAACTCCTGGTGCAGCAGGTCGTCACGCGGCTTGAGGGCCGGGAATGAACTCGATCTCCCGGGTGCTACTTGGATCGTCTCTTGCTTTCTCGTTTCCAGGGATCGCCTGACACAAGCTGTCGAGTCCCAAACTGAACAATCTTCTTGTCTAAGGCGATGGGATGTGTGCCGCAACAATGGTCCCTCCCCCAAACACGAGAGCCTCTGACCGCGGGTTGGAGTCACAAACTCGGTTCGTCCGTCTGCAACGGCATTTCGGCGGGTGTTATTGCCTTTCGTCGCTCAATGGGTGCATCCCCCCGCCGCGGGTGGGAAACTCCGCATTGAGAGGTAAAACACCAATGCGCAACAGAATGCTCCTGATTTCCGCTCTCCTTTGGGCCGCATCCGGCCTGACTGCCCAAATGCTCCAAGCCCAGTCCAACTCTGCGCCAACTCCCGTTCTACACAACTGGGAATTGCCACACGGAACGGCGGTCAAGGACGCCGGTCTTCGCACCTACCGGTTCACCGTGGACTACGACACCGCCAATGCGACCGGCGATGTGATTAACCGCCTGCGTGTCACCGGCGACTATACCCGCGGGCTCGCCGATGGAAACGTCGAGTGGAAGAACGTGGGCGAGGCTCACGCGGATGGCGCCACGGCTCCATTCCCTCCGGCACTGAAGCAAGAGTTCGCCGAGGGCTTCCGCTATCCGGCCGGCTCCCCTGACACGCTCAAGCCCGACTTTTTCAAATCCTTCCCGCCGACCGCGGTCTTTGAGCGTAACCTGATTTGGGACACGAGCATGATCGAGTCGTTCGGCCAGAATTACTTCGACCAACTCAAGCTGAACGTGCCACTGCGGATCGCCACGGATCAGGATATAAACATGCCTGGCGTGGGTACGTTCCATAGCCGCAACGTGGAGTTGGAATGGGTGGGGCGCTCGGAACGAAACGCACAGGACTGCGTGGTCATCGATTACCGGTCGTTCTTCAATCCTGTGGAGATTGCCATGGGCGGTATGACCATCCAGGGACGAAGCGATTTCTGGGGAGAGATCTGGGTGTCGGTGTCCACCCGGCAGATCGAGTACGCCACCATCTATGAAGAGGTCTCCGGACAAATGAAACTGCCCGGGCAGGACACGCCCCACCTTCTCAGCGTCTTCCGCTTCGGTACATTTGAACCCTTGAGCACCAAGAATTGAGGCGGTCCATGACGACGAACCTGGCTCCGTTCAAGAACAAATTTGCGTTTGCGCTGCTCTGGACCAATGTGGCCGTGGTGCTTGTGGATCTGATCGTGTTTGTGGGTGGCCCCGCTCGGGCCACCCGCGAGCTGTTGCAAAGCCTGGCCTTCACCTTCGTGTACGCAAACCTGACCAGCATCCTCGCGGTTCTGATCCTGGGTTGGTTGATCGAGAAAGCCACTGTCCGCAAGATGTCGCCGTGGAATGTAGTGATTCCCGGCATCCTGCTTTTTTCTGCCGGTGGTTGCCTGCTGGCGCAATCGTTTCTGGCGGCGACCGGGCTCTCGGGTTCGCAACATTTTTGGCTCGACTACTATCGCACGCTGCGCATCGCGGTACCGCTTGCGCTCGTTTTCGGCCTGGGCGCCATGACGCACGCTTCGCTCCTCAGCCGCGTCCAGGCGATGGAACTGGCACTGCGCGAAAAGCAAATAGCCGAAGAGCGCTCGCTGAAACTCGCGGCTCAGGCCCGTCTGCGGTCGCTCGAGTCCTGGATTCATCCCCATTTTCTGTTCAACACCTTGAATTCGATCAGCGCGCTCATTGTCATCGATCCCGCGCGCGCTGAGCAAACCATGGGCCGTCTGGCGGTACTGCTGCGAGCTTCTCTTGACAGCAGCGGTAGTTCGCTGATCCCTCTGCATCAGGAGATCGCCATGGTAGAAAGCTACCTGGACATCGAGCGCGTGCGCCTGGGCGATAATTTGCGCACACGGGTTGAAGTGCCGCTTGCTATGCGAGAAACAATGGTCCCAACCATGTCCATACAGTCTCTGGTAGAGAACTCCGTGAAGCATGGAATTACTCCGCAACCCGAAGGTGGAGAAGTTGTGGTTACGGCGCGCGCCGACGCGGAGAGCGTGTGCATCGAGGTCGCCGATACGGGACCGGGCTTCGATCTGAGCGGCCTTTGCGCCGGACATGGACTGGACAAGCTGGTGCAGCGCCTCGACGCTCTATTCAGCGATCGGGCAAGGCTGAACGTCTTCCGGCGAGACGAGTATTCTGTGGTGGAGATGATCCTGCCCCGATGAAACTGCGCGTCTATCTTGTGGACGACGAGCCGCTGGCGCTGGAGCGGCTGCGGCGGCTGCTTGAAAACACAGGGCGGGTGGAAGTGATCGGCTCCACGACCAAGCCCGAGGAAGCGGTAATGGCGCTTTCGGCTCATCCGCCCGATGTGTGCTTTCTCGATATCCAGATGCCGCGCCTCAATGGCTTCGAAGTCCTGGCGCAGTTGCCAATCCAGCCGATCGTGGTTTTCACCACCGCCTACAACCAGTATGCGCTGCGGGCGTTCGGTGAAAACGCGGTCGATTACCTTCTCAAGCCGGTCGATCCCGACAAGCTGGATCGTGCTCTGAACAAGGTGGAGAGATTGCGCGGTGCAGGGCAGCTGGCGCAACCGGATCTGCAGAGTCTGCTCCACCAGATCGCAGACTCGCTGCGCCAAAGCAAAGTTGAGTTTCCCAGCCGCATTGCCTCGCGGCTCGGAGACCGGCTATGGTTTCTCGAGCTCAGCGGAGTGACTCACTTTTATGCCGAGGACAAGCTCACCTTCGCAGTGTCGGAAGATAAAGAATACTTCATCGACCACACCATAACCGAGTTAGAGGGCAAGCTGGATCCGAGCCAGTTCGCCCGCATCCACCGCAGCACTCTTGTGAACCTGGCGTGGATCAAAGAAGTGTCCTCCCTGCCTGGAGGGGCTCTCAACATCCGCCTGAAAAACTCCAGGAACACAGATCTCACCGTCGCCCGCGACCGCGCCCGCGAGTTTAAGGAACGCGCAGGGTTTTAACAGCGAAGTCCGCGACGGCGATCGAACTGGACTGCCTCGAGGCGCAATTTGTGCGCCTGTTGGCCATCCCTCGCCTCGCTCCATCGACGTGGAAATCGATAGCAACACAGGGCATCTTCGCTTCTGTGTCGTACGCCACATAGAGCATTCCGGCTCAGACGTGCCGGAACGGCAACCATTATTTTTAAACGGTCACACAAAGGTGGCGAGTCCCGGCCCGCCCGCAAGATGGGAAACCTGGGATGACCTATCCCGCGTAGTCCCAATCGACGCGCCGCTTCCATATCGTGGCGGCGAACGGCGCTTTTGTGTCCAAACAGGACATTCCTGAGTTGTTTTAAGAGATAAGTTTCGGACACCACGTTACCACCACTGGACGAGAGGTTGTCAATGCGCACTTACAGAGTTTGGTTCATGTGTCTACTGGCTACGTTCATGGTTGCATTCGTCGTCGGATGCGGCCAGGAAGTTGTCGTCGTTCCAACCGTGGTTTCTACCACGCCGGCTCAAGGCGCAGGCAATGTGGTCATCAATACGGCTATCGCCGCGACGTTCAGCACAGCGATGAATCCGTCTACTATCGCCGCTTCGAGTTTCACAGTGACGAGCGCGGGCGGAACGGCTGTGGCCGGTTCTGTCAGCTACACCGGCACGACAGCGACTTTCACGCCGGCCGCCGTTCTGGCCTACGGCACTGCCTATACGGCAACCATCACCACGGCAGCCGCCGATGTGGGTGGAACTCCCCTGGCTGCCAACTATGTGTGGACCTTCACCACGATTACCCCTCCGCCCGCGGTCATTGCGACAACTCCCGCGGCCGGAGCGGCAAGTGTGGTCGTTAATACGAATATCGGCGCGACCTTCAGCGAGGCTATGAACCCCGCCAGCATTGGCGCAGCATCGTTCATTGTGACAGCGCCTGGTGGCGCCGCCGTTGCCGGAACCGTGACGTACTCCGGTACGGTCGCAACGTTTTCGCCAACCCAGAAACTGGCCTTCGGCACTCTGTACACAGCCACTATTACCACCGGCGCAACCAGCGTGGCCGGCACGCCTTTGGCGTCCAACTATGTTTGGACCTTCACCACAATTACCCCGCCTCCCACGGTGTTGGCGACGGTACCTGGTAACGGAGCCACAGGGGTTTTGACCAGCCAGGTGCTCAGCGCGACCTTTAGCGAGGCCATGAGCCCCGCAAGCATCAATGGCGCAACCTTTATCGTGACGGCGCCGGGCGGCGTAGCCGTAGCCGGAACTGTGACCTACTCGGGTACCGTAGCGATGTTTGCGCCTGCCGCGAAACTCGCATTTAGCACCCTCTATACGGCCACTCTTACATCCGGCGCAACCAGCGTGGCCGGCACGCCCTTGGCCTCCAACTATGTTTGGACCTTCACCACGATTACCCCGCCGCCTACGGTGTTGGCGACGGTACCTGGTAATGGCGCTACCGGGGTTTCGATCAGCCAGGTGCTGAGCGCGACCTTCAGCGAGGCCATGAACCCCGCGAGCGTCAGTGGCGCAACGTTTTCGGTGACGGGGCCAGGCGGAGTCGCCGTGGTCGGAACTGTCGCCTATTCCGGTACGGTGGCCACGTTTACGCCGGCTCTGAATCTTGCGTTCAGTACGGTGTATACCGCGACGATTACTACCGGCGCAACCAGCTTGGCGGGCACTCCCCTGGCCGCCAACGATGTGTGGACGTTCACGACGATTGCGCCGACTCCTGTGGTTCTGGCAACAGTCCCAGGGAACGGTGCCACTGGCGTTTTGACCACCCAGGTGCTGACCGCGACCTTCAATGAGGCCATGAACTGCGCCACGCTCGCTTCTCCCGCCACATCGTTCACGTTGACCGGGCCGGGTGCGACAGTCGTGGCAGGCACCGTGACTTGCGCAGGAAACCTGGCGACCTTTACGCCTGCAGCAGCCCTTGCGCTCAACACCGTGTTCACCGCGACCATCGGAACCGGGGCCATGGATCTGGCGGGAACACCCATGGCTGCCAACTATGTGTGGACCTTCAGAACCGTTCCGGCTCCCGCTCCCCCCACAGTCATCGCGACCGTGCCGGTGAATGGGGCCACCGGGGTCGCCACCAACCAGGCGCTGACCGCCACCTTCAACGTGGCCATGAATCCCGTCACCATCAATCCATCGACATTTACGGTGACCGGACCGGGCGGAACTGCTGTAACCGGCGTGGTCACCTATGTGGCCGCGGGCTCGGTGGCGACATTCACTCCAGCCGCTAACTTGACCGCAAGCACAATGTACACGGGAACCATCACCACCGGGGCCATGGATCTGGGTGGTGCGGCTCTGGCTCAGAACTACGTCTGGACTTTCACAACCGCTGCCAACGGTCAGATGGTGCCGCCGACGGTCGTCTTGACCGACCCGATCAACGGGGCCACTGCAGTGCCGCAGAATCAGATTGTGAGCGCCACGTTCAGCCAGGCGATGAACCCCGCCACGATCAATGGGAATACCTTCACGCTGACAGGGCCGGGCGCAACTGCGGTGTCGGGTTTGGTGGCTTACGCCGCGGTCGGCAATACGTTGACCTTCACTCCGACAGCCAACCTGGCGCCCAGCACGCTGTTTACAGCCACCGTCACCACCGGTGCCCAGGACTTGGCAGGCAACCCCCTGGCCGGCAACTCTGTGTGGACCTTCACCACCGGAGCACTGTTGAACAACAATCCGCCGGAACTGGTTTCCACTGTCCCCGCCAACGCCGCAACCAACGTGCCTCTGAACCAGGCCGTCAGCGCCACCTTCACCGAGTCGATGAACCCGTTGACCATCAGTACGTCAACCTTCCAACTGACGGGACCCGGCGGGACGGCGATCGTCGGAACGGTTTCCTACGATGCGCTCAACGACATTGCCACTTTCACACCCACGCTTCCGCTGTTGGCCGGCAGCACCTATAACGCTACCGTGACCACCGGTGCAACCAACCTGACCGGCGTGCCGCTCGGTGCCACCGGCTCACCCAACCCATGGAGTTTCACCACCGGCTCGGTGGTGGTGCCGCCTCCCGTAATTCTCGGGCCCACAGCGTCTCTGTTCGGCTCCTTCGGTGGCGGCGCCGGCATCACCAACCAGGGCATCTTTACCGTCATTAACGGGAATATCGGAACCACAGGGGTTTCGACACTCGTCACCGGCTTCCACGACACAACCGTTGTGGTCGGCGGTGTGGCGAAATGCACCTATACCGAGACGCCGCTGAATGTGGGCCAGGTGAATGGAGTCATTGACACCGCTCCCCCGCCGCCTACAGTTGGCTGCCCAAATGAGGGAACCGCCGCTACCTACGCCGTTGCTGCCCAGACCGCGTTGGAAGCCCTCTCGGCTTACAACACACTGGCCGCCATCCCCCTGGGTCTGGATGTCTCAGTCTGCCCCGGTTGCGGTGGTGGTTCAGCCGGCGAGTTGGGCAATCGCACCCTTGCCGCCGGCACTTACAAGGCCGCGCCTGGAAGCTACTCCATTACTCAAGGCAATCTGACTTTGGATGCCAAGGGCGATCCGAATGCAACCTGGGTCTTTCAAATGGCCACCACGCTGACGGTGGGTACTCCGTCATCGAACCGATCCGTGCTTCTCGTGAATGGCGCACAGGCCGCGAACGTGTTCTGGCAGGTGGGTAGCGCCGCCACCATCAACGGCATTCTCGGCGGGGGAACGATGGAAGGAACCATCATCGCCCAGGATGGCGTGTCCATCTCCACCGCTGGCGTCGTGGCAATCACCACACTGAACGGAAGAGCGCTGGTCTTGACCGGCCCGGTGACCATGGTAAACACCGTTGTGAACGTGCCGTAAGGCCTCGGCTGAGACCGCCTTCCCCGGCGGTCTCAGCTTTTTTAAGACGACGCGGAGTTCGGAGATCGTTTGCGCCACCGAGTCCGGCGATGAGATTGATTCAGCACGAGCAGAAAGCGGTTCAGGAGACGACCATGAAACTGAGTTCAGGGATGATTGGCACGGCGGCATTGGCCGTTTTTCTATTGACGGCGGTGTCTCTTAATGCGGAGACAGCGGCAACCCCGCCAGGTGTAACGTCGTTCGCCGATGCTGCCGATTCAACCAGCGCATCCGGCGTGGACCTCGCTGCGCCGATGCCGGCGGCCCAAATGGGGCCGGCATTGCCTTATGAGGGGCGGAGAAACATCAAAACTCCAAGATTTGAGTGGTTCCTTGGCTATTCGTATCTGCGCGCCGTTCCGTCGCTCGACCAGACAAATCGCCTGTATTGGCTGAATGGCGGCAGCACGTCCATCGCCTGGAATGTGAACCGTTCTCTGGGGCTGGTTGCGGACTTTGGCGGCTTCGGCGATTCAAAACTCCGCATGATGCCGGCGTCAACCGTGGCCGATTCCAGCGGCAGCGCTTTCACCTATCTCATTGGGCCGCGCCTGTCCTTCAGAAAAAACGAAAGGTTCACGCCCTTCGCGCAAGTTCTGTTTGGTGGCGTTCATGCCGGCGAAGTGACCTTGTCCGGCTGCACTGACGGCAATTGCGTCTTTCTGCCGGCAGAGAACAAGTTCGGCATGACGGCGGGTGGAGGATTGGACATTAAACTGCGCCGCCATCTCGCCATTCGCATCGTCCAGGCCGAGTATCTGATGACCGGATTTGAAGATCGCAGCACCGGCCAGAGCGCAAAGCAGAACGACATCCGCCTTTCTTCGGGAATTGTATTCCGCTTCGGCGGAAGCCAAGCGCCGCAGTTGCCTCCTCTGGGGCCCGTAACCTATTCCTGCTCGGTAACTCCCACCACAGTGTTTACAGGAGAAACACTGGCAGCATCGGGTACGGCGGTGAGCCTCAACCCCGCACGGACAGCGGTCTATACATGGACCGTTGACGGCGGAACGGTCGTTGGCAACTCGAGCTCCGCGACCATCGATACCGCCAATCTGGCTGCCGGCGCCTATACCCTGAAAGGCCATATCTCGGAAGGCGACAAGCCTGGCGAGAATGCCGATTGCAGCGCACCCTACCTGGTCAAAGCCTACGAACCGCCGACAGTGAGTTGCTCTTCCGATCCCTCGGCAGTCGTCTCCGGGGCAACCTCCACAATTACAGCTACGGCCATAAGCCCGCAGAATCGGCCATTGACTTTTGCCTACACCGCGAGCTCGGGAGCCGTCTCCGGAAGCAGCGCAACGGCAGTGCTGTCGACCGCTGGGGCTTCGATTGGAGCCATTACCGTGACCTGCAAGGTGGCCGACGACAAGGGCCAGACTGCCGCGAGTGCAACCACGGTGACGGTGGCGCCCCCGGTTGAAGCGGCCAAGCCGGTTACCAACGAGATGTGCTCGATTCACTTCGATCGCGACCCTCGCCGGCCGGCTCGAGTGGATAACGAAGGAAAAGCCTGCCTGGATGCCGTCGCGCTGAAGCTCCAGCGTGAAACGGAATCGAAGCTGGCCATCGTCGGAAATGCCAACGCTGCAGAGAAGCAAGGCGCTAAAATGGCTGCCGAACGGGCAGCCAACACCAAGGCCTACTTGGTGCGGGAGAAGGGGATCGACTCATCGCGGATCACTGCTTATACCGGTTCTCAGGATGAACGCTCCGTGTCTACCACCTTGATTCCCGAAGGGGCAACGTTCGATACCAAAGACGACGTGTTGATTCAGTAACACCTGTTTCTGGTGACAGCTAAGCTATTAAGTGGCCCATGTTTGCGTTCGAAAGAGCGCTGCCATGGGCCGCATGGCGTCGGTCAGCTACCGGATCGTGGACGGCAGATTTCCAAAGGGGCCGCACTTCCTTCGATCGGCGGGATCGTCGCGGCAACCCTTGCGCTCGACGACCAACAGCTTGCTTGGCTGAAAACGAGATCCTGCGCAAAACACCAAAGTGCGCATGTGAAATCAAGAAAGCTGCCGGAAGAAAATAGGGGATTTAGCGGGAGTATATGGTGCGCCCGGAGAGATTCGAACTCCCGACCTACTGGTTCGTAGCCAGACGCTCTATCCAGCTGAGCTACGGGCGCACACGGTTGGTCCGAAGCAGGACCAAAGACAGATTATCAGGGTTTGCGGAGTGGTGCAATTCCCCCGGTTCAGATTGCGGGCACAGGTTCCGCAGCAGGGGGAGCCAGCGCCAACACAATCTGCTCCGCGACATCGAGTCCGGTCTGCCGGATCAGCTTGGCGACTGCAGCCTCGTTCAGGCGCGTCGCGTCATATTCCACGCGCAGGGTGTTGGCTCCGCGATCGAAACTGAGGCGGCGGATGCCATAGACCTCCCGGGTGTTGGCGAGTGCAAAGGTGACTGCTTCTGTGGGAGCAGTGGCATAGCGAAAGAGCATTTCCACCGTGGTCATAGGGCAATCATAGCAAGGCCGGGAGCCTTCCGGACCGAAGGCGTTGAGCCGCTGTCGAAGCATCGGAATAGCAGCCGAGCGGCCGCCGCATCCAGACCCCCGCGAGCGCCTACAGGCTCTTCAGAAATGCGCGAACCTCGGGGTTCGACCAGTCTTGAGCGCCGATGAACTTCCGCCGAATAACGCCTTGGCGATCGATCACATAGGTCTCCGGCCACATGTCCGTATGAAAGAGCTTCGCGGCGGACTGGCCGGGGTCGCGAACCGTAATCAGATCCACATGGCGGCGCGCCAGAAAGCGGCTGTAGGCGTCCGGGTCTTCGTCCACGCTGACGGCCAGAACGGCCAGATTCGGCTGGTCATGATGCAGATCCAGCAGCGACGGCAATTCCACAACACACGGTTCGCACCAGGTGGCCCAGAAATTGAGCAGCACCACGCGGCCCCGGTAATTGGCGAGATGGATGCTCGTGGTGCCATCGGCCACAGTGAAATCGGGAGCGGCCTGCCCGGTTTGGGCAGGATGGGCGCCGCGATTGCAAGCAGGCAGCGATGCCAACGATAGCAGGAGAAGGGAAGTGAGTAAACGGCGGGCCACATCCCTATAATACGGAGCAAATGTACCAGAAGGAAGGGATTCCGAGTGAAGTCGAAAGACAACCCAGAAGAAGACGAAAGAACGCAGGTTGCCGGGTGGAAGCCGGTGCTTGGACTGACCGGCGAACCAAAAGCGCAGATGGAACAGCCAAACCGCGCTGGAACTGTATACGATCAGCCGGAACCGGTTGATTTGATAGAGCTTACGGTCATCGTCCCGGCCCGGAACGAAGAAGACTGCCTGGGCGAATGTCTTCGCTCCCTCGTGGCCCAGTCCGAGGAAATCTTCGAACTCGGCAAAGACTGGGAAATTGTGGTGGTAGATGACCACTCGACCGACCGAACTCGCGAAATCGCCCAGCAAACCGCCCGCTCGGTTCCCGGTGTCGGCGTGATTCAAGCGGAAGACCTCAAACCGGGCTGGGTAGGGAAAAACAATGCCGTATGGACTGCTGCACGGCGTGCACGGGGGCGCTGGCTGCTGTTTACCGACGCGGACACCATCCATGAGCCGGGAGACCTGCGCCATGGCATCCATGAGGCGCAGCGGCACAAGGTGGGAATGCTCAGCTACTCGCCCCGCCAGATTGCCACCGGCTTCGCGCAACGAACGCTGATGCCGCTCGTTTTTTGCGAATTGGCCCTGGCCTATCCTCCGGCCAAAGTGTCGGACCCCAATACACGCAATGCGGCGGCCAACGGTCAGTTTCTGCTGGTGGAGCGCGAAGCATATAGGCGGATTGGAGGCCACGCAGCAGTGGCTGGAATGGTGCTGGAAGACGTCGAACTGGCGGTCCTGGCCAAGCGGCGGCGGGTGGGGCTGCGGTTTCGCTACGCCGACGAGGCGCTGTCGACGCGAATGTACCGCTCCACCGGGGCCATGATTGAAGGCTGGACCAAGAATCTGTCCCTGCTCTTTGACAATGCCCTCTCGCTGGCCGTTTGGCGAGCTTTGGATCTTTCGCTATTGGCCGGGCTTCCGCTCCTCTCGATTGTGCTTTGGAACGCCCACTTTGCCGTACATTCGCTGACCTGGCTCGGTGCAGGCTGGTTGCTGGCGTTGCTCTGGGTGCGAACGTTGGTCCGGTTTTATGCCCGCGTGGCCAAGTCCAACTTCTCGTTCGCCGATTGCGCTCTTTCCCCCTTGGGACTCCCGCTCTTTGTGGTTCTGCTCTATCGAAGCTGGTTCCACCGAAAGATGCTGAAACAGGTCAACTGGAAGGGCAGGAGCTACCGGACCTGAACGCCGGCCATAGCGTGATTCCCGCCCTTGATTTGACTCCTCCGGGGTGGTAGCCTGCATGATTCACTCCGGCCCTTGAATAAGCCTGGAGATTGGGTGCGGGTGGTGTGTGCCGGCGCGCTTGAACGGTCGTATTCCAAGAAGCTGTATAAAAACTTCCTTTGGTGTGAAAGAGCGCGACTTCATTCCTGCTGCAAGTGGCTGAAAACATGAAGGGCCTTACAGGCTGCGGAAAAAATGGGAAAGGCCGGTTTTGTAACAGGGCACGGCCTTAGCCGTGCCGGCAAGGCCAATGAAATGAATAGGGCTTTACAGGCTGCGGAAAAAACTCTTCGGGAAGGCTCGGTGCATCGGGGCACGACCGGGGCACCGGGGGACCCTCAGGGTCGGGGTCGCGTGCCGATAAGAGCCATAGAATGAGTGGGGCTTTAGCCCCCGAAAGACCGGCTCTTGCGGCTTATCGCCCGCTGCGGAACAGTTCTTAAACAGGTTCAAAAGGCGCCACCGGAAAAGGGAGATCGTCCATCGATGACCGAGAACGAATCGAAGTCGCTACCTGAAAACGCCTACCGGCCGCTGAAACCCGGCGAGTCCTACATGCCCATCGTTCCCGCCGACTCGAAAATGCCGGAACTCACTGCGCGATCGATCTTTTGGGGTGTTTTCTTTTGCGTCGTCTTCACGGTCGCTTCTGCCTATTCGGGCCTCAAGGTCGGCCAGGTGATGGAAGCGGCCATTCCCATCTCCATTCTCGCCATCGGCCTGGCCAGAATCTTTGCGCGCCGCTCCAGCCTTCTTGAAAATGTCATCGTCACCGGAATTGGTGGTGCCGCGGGCGGCGTGGT
>CAZLMY010000032.1:0-41041 GCA_964560845.1 uncultured Occallatibacter sp.
GCGAGGAGCAGGCAACATGCTGGGCGGCGAACAGAGCGGCCACATCGAGGCAGTGGGCTTCGAGTTATACACCTCCATGCTCGAGGCCGCGGTGAAGGAGATGAAGGGCGAGAGCAGCGAAGAGCGCCCCGCCACGCAACTCAACCTGGGCATCGCGCTGCGCATCGACGAGAGCTATGTGCCGGAAGAAAACCAGCGCCTGCGCCTCTACAAGAAGATTGCCGGCTCTACCAACGAAGCTTCCGTCAACGAGGTTCGCGCCGAGATGGAAGACCGCTACGGTGCGCCGCCTGACGCGACCGTGTATCTGCTTGAAGCTGCGCTCATTCGACTGGAGTGCGAACGCATGGGCATTGCGCAGGTCGACCGCAAGCGCGGCGAATTGCAGATACGCTTCATGGAAAACGCGGCCATCGACCCGCAGCACCTGATGCGCCTGGTAGCCAAAAACGCCAAGCGTGGCGCGCAATTTACGCCGCAGGGGCTTTTGAAATATCCATTGGTCGCCCTGCGGAACGACGAAGTCTTGCTTGAAATTCACGAAGTGCTCGCCATGCTGGCCCCCGCGCCGGTGAACGCATGACAATCCCCAATAAAGAGAGACGTTCATGAAGAAACTTGCTATTGCCCTTGCGATTGGAGCCTGTATGACTTCTGCATTGACGGCCCATGCGTCGAATGAAAACTGGAAGCAGGAGTTTGCCAAGGCCTCCGACGAGTTCTTCGATCAGGTGTATTTTCACTACGCCCCGACCACCGGAACGCTGACCGGTTATCACCGGTACGACGGCCAACTCGAAGACTTCTCCCGCAAAAATATCGACGCGGAAATCGCGGCGCTCAGGAGCTTTGAAACGCGCATTGAGGCGATTCATCCCGACGCCGGCTCCGACTTTGCAACGCGCAGCGACCGCGAGATTGTGCTCTCCAATATCCGCTCCATGTTGCTGACTTTGGAAACCATCCGTCCCTGGGAAAAGAACGCCGATAACTACTCCAGCACCTGCGCGAATGGCGCCTTCACGCTGATGGAGCGCAAATTCGCCTCACCAGACGACCGCTTGCGGTCGCTGAATGCGCGTGAAAAGCAAATGCCGGCCCTCTTGGCCAATGCGCGCGTGAACCTCAAAAATCCGCCGCGCATCTACACCGAGATCGCCATCGAGCAGTTGCCGGGAATTGTCGGCTTCTTTGAGCACGATGTTCCCCTGGCCTTTGCCGATGCCAAAGACCCGGCTCTCAAGGCCGAGTTTGCCGAGACCAACAAAGCCACCATCGCCGCGCTCAACAGCTACCTGCAATGGCTGAATACCGATCTCCTGGCCAAGTCAAACGGAGACTTCCGCATCGGCGCAGAGACCTTCTCGAAAAAACTCGAATACGACGAGATGGTCGATATTCCGCTGGATAAGTTGCTGGAGATTGCTTGGGCCGACATGCACAAGAATCAGGAACATTTCCGCCAGGTGGCCCACGAACTGGAGCCGGACAAGACGTCGGCCGCGGTGCTTGAGGAACTGGGCGAAAATCATCCCGCGCCGGGTGAGCTGCTCGAAGCCTTCCGAGCCACTTTCGACGGCTTGGTGAGCTTTATCCGCTCGCATCATATTGTGACCATCCCGTCCGACGTGCGGCCCATCGTGGAAGAAACGCCGCCCTTCATGCGCGCCACTACCTTCGCCAGCATGGACACGCCGGGGCCGTTTGAAACCCACGCCACCGAAGCCTATTTCAACGTCACTCTGCCCGACCCCGCGATGACGCCGGCGCAGGTCGAGGGCTACATGCATTCGTTCAACGTGGGCACGGTCATTTCCACCGCTGTTCATGAGGCCTATCCGGGCCACTACATTCAGTTTTTGTGGTTGCCCCAGGCTCCCAGCCGGGTGCGCAAGGTGCTTGGCGCGAATACCGACATTGAAGGCTGGGCGCATTACACTGAGCAGATGATGCTGGACCAGGGCTACGGTCAGCCGGGTTTCGGCGCGAAAGACGAGCGCGAGTCGAAATTCCTGCGTCTGGGCCAGTTGCAGGATGCGCTGCTGCGGAACGCGCGCTTTGTCGTCGGCATCCAAATGCATTCAGGCAAGATGAGCTTCGACGAGGCCGTCGCGTTCTTCCAGAAGGAAGGCTACCAGTCGAAGGAAACGGCGGTGGTTGAAACCAAGCGAGGCACCGGCGATCCGACGTATCTTTATTACACTCTGGGCAAACTGGAGATCATGAAGCTGCGCGAGGATATGAAAAAGAAACAAGGCGCCGACTTCTCGCTCGAGGAATTTCATAACAATTTTCTCAAGCAAGGCTTTCCGCCCATCAAGATTGTGCGCCAAGCCATGCTGGGAGACGATTCGCCGACGCTGTGATGGATATAAGAAGGAACACCGGGCCACTTTGCGTTTTCAAATTCGAGGAGATTGAATGAGCAAGCGGGTACGCAAGGCTGTATTTCCTGCCGCAGGATTGGGCACACGATTTTTGCCGGCCACCAAGGTAATCCCCAAAGAGATGCTGGCGCTGGTTGACAAGCCCCTGATCCAGTACGGCGTTGAAGAGGCCATCGCCTCGGGAATCGAGCACATCATTATTGTGACCGGGCGCGGCAAAGGCTCCATGGAAGACCACTTTGACCATAGCTTCGAGCTGGAATCGACTTTGGAACGCAAGGGAAAGCAGGATCTGCTGGCCCTCGCGCGAGGCGTCTCGTCGATGGCGCGCATCAGCTACGTCCGGCAAAAGGAACCGTTGGGGTTGGGCCACGCCGTGCTTTGTGCCAAGGACCTTGTGGGCGATGAGCCATTCGCCGTCATCCTGCCCGACGACGTGATCGATGCCGCGGTGCCCTGCCTCAAGCAGATGATCGGCGTCTTCGAGGAGCGCGCCGGCTCGGTGTTGGCCACCATGACCATCGAGGGCCCGGCCATTAGCGCGTACGGCGTGCTGGCCGGCTCGCAGGACAAGGACAACCCACGCATCTACAACTGTACCGGCATGGTGGAGAAGCCGAAGCCGGAAGATGCGCCCTCGACGCAGGCCATCATCGGGCGCTACGTGCTGACGCCTCGCGTCTTCGAGCTATTGGAGAATACGAAGCCCGGAGCCATCGGCGAGATTCAGCTTACCGACGGCATCAAGGAACTGGCCAAAGAAGAGAAGGTCTTCGGCTACACCTTCGAAGGCAAGCGCTTCGACGCCGGCGACAAGTTCGGCATGTTGCAGGCTACGGTGGAGTTCGCGCTCAAGCGGCCGGAATTTGGCGACAAGTTCCGCGCCTATCTGAAAGGGTTGGAACTCTAGGAGCAGCGAGTCAGCGGGGCAGCAAGTCAGCGAGTGAGCAAAAAGCTAAAGGCCGGTGGCTGGGCGAATTGAAAAGTCCGAGCCACCGGCAGCGCACAAGGCTGACTCGCTAACCAGCTTATTAGCCGACCCGCTGCTTCAGGCCTTCCACTTGATATTGCACCCGATCGAAGGCCTTTGGTCCGCCGAAACCGGCTTGCCGGCAAGCACAAGATCGATGGCTTCGCGCAGGTCTTCGCCGGTTACCGGAATACCGCTGCCGGGGCGGCTGGAGTCGAACTGGCCCCGATAAACCAGGCGGAAATCGCCGTCGAACAAAAAGAAGTCCGGTGTGCAGGCCGCCTTGTAGGCATGGGCCACGTCCTGCGTCTCGTCGTAGAGGTAGGGAAAGTTGAAGCCGAATGTTCTGGCCTGCAACTTCAGCCCGGCAGGGCTGTCATCCGGGTGGCTGGTCACGTCGTTGCTGCCGATGGCCACAATTCCGATAGACTGCCCGGCGTAGTCCCTGCCCAGCTTTCCCAGGCCTTCGTTGATGTGCTTGACGTAAGGGCAATGCGTGCAGATGAACATCACCAGCAGCGCGTTCTTCCCCAGAAAGTCGTCCCGTCCGATGGTCTTTCCCGAGACCGCATCGGTGAGCGCAAAGTCCGGGGCCGTGGTGCCCAATTCAAGCATGGTGGATTCGGTCAATGCCATGGGATTTCCTCCAATCCTGATTTGCGAGAATTGCCTAACCCCGCCGACTCCGCTAACTCCGCTGCCATTCAAAACAGCGGCACCTGCCGACCCGGCATGGTTTTGCCAAAATGCTCATAGGCTAGCCGCGTGGCGATACGTCCGCGCGGCGTACGGTCCAGAAATCCGATCTGAATGAGAAAAGGCTCATAAACCTCTTCGAGAGCATCCTGCTCCTCGGCCAGCGTCGCGGCCAGCGTACTCAGGCCCACCGGCCCGCCGTCGTATTTCTCGATAATGGCCAGCAGCAGCTTGCGATCGATCTCGTCGAAACCATGAGCATCCACTTCCAGCATGGTCAGGGCGGCGTTGGCGGTGGGGCGGTCGATGACCCCGTTGCCGCGCACTTGAGCGTAATCGCGAACCCGCCGCAGCAGCCGGTTGGCAATACGCGGTGTGCCGCGCGACCGCAAGGCGATCTCCGCGGCGCCGTCCTCGTCGATGGGCACGCCCATCACTTCGGCGGAGCGCGACACGATGAAGCGAAGATCTTCTTCGTTATAGAACTCCAGGCGCAGCAGGATGCCGAAGCGGGAGCGCAGGGGCGAGGACAGCAGCCCCGGCCGGGTGGTGGCGCCGATGAAGGTGAAGGGCCGGATCTCCATCACGTGGGTCCGTGCTGCCGGTCCCTGCCCGATGATGATGTCCAGCTTGTAGTCTTCCAGAGCCGTGTAGAGCTTTTCCTCCAGAACGGGCTGCATGCGGTGAATTTCGTCCAGAAACAGCACCTGGCGCTCGCGCAGGTTGGTCAGAATGGCGGTCAGATCGCCTTGAATCTGGAGAGCCGGGCCGGAGGTCTGTTGGAAGCCCACGTCCAATTCATTGGCAATGATGGTGGCCAGCGTCGTCTTGCCCAGCCCCGGAGGGCCGAACAGGAGCACGTGATCCAGGGCTTCGCCGCGCGATTTGGCGGCTTCCAGGGCGATGGCCAGTTGTTCCTTGGCTTTGGCCTGCCCGATGAACTCCCGCAGCCAGCGGGGGCGCAGTTTGAGCTCAAAGCCCTGCTCTTCGTCGGCGCGCGAGGCGCTTACCAGGCGTTCCGGAGTGTTGTCGCGCGCAATGGCCATGATGAAGGAAGTCTAACGGTCCCGGGTGGCGGCTGCAACCGGAGAACACCCGGCGGGAAGGTGGAGATGCCCCTTGGACGGCCCAAACTCGAGCGGCTTGCTGTCTGCTCAGAAAGGCAAAAGGAACCAAGTTACCCTTTCACCGTCTAGGTGCTACAGCGGCAGGGCGTACACGCAGCCCTGCCTGTAGACGTGCGTTTCCAAAGAAGTGATGACGTATACCAGAGGTTACATGGCTGGATGCGATAGGATTACGGTTAGTTAATTTTAAACAGCATAGCTCTCAGCGCAAATGGCTATCCGATTGCAATCACTGGAACGGATAGCTGCGGCTTGCTCGCGGATCTGTGCGAGTCGTGTGTCTGGAACCTCCGGGAGAATTCAATGTTCAATCGTTTCTGCCTCAAGGCACTGTTGCTTGCCGGTCTTGCCCTGCCCATCGTCAGCTGCACCAATGCGGGATTGTCCTACATCACTCTTAGTCCGACGACTGCCAGCTTGACGGTGGGCCAGAGTGTGCAGTTTACTGCCTGGGGATACTACGGAAACGCCAAGAACCTGAGCAACAAGAACATCACCAGCGAAGTGACATGGGCCTACACCACCACCGCGCTGACCCCTTGCCCGGTTACCCCTGTGATTCCCGGCTGCTACACGGCGGTGGCAGCGGGCACAACCACTGTGGGGATCACGGACCCGGGTTTCGGTGGAACCGTGGGCGCAACTGCCACGGTCACCATCACCGCGGGAACCGGGGGCGGATCCAACGAGCCTTATACGGCGGTCTCCATTGTCCCCGCGACCCAGACGATTGCTACTGGGCAAACCAGCCAGTTGATCGCGCTCGTCACCACCGGCACCGGCGTTCAGAAGGACATGACCAGCAGCGTCAAGTGGAGTTCGAGCAACGTGGGCATTGCCTCCTTTGGAGCGGTCCCCGGGCTTGCCACTGGGATGGGGCCAGGGACCACCACCATCACCGCGACCGCCACGAACCCTGACAACAGTGTGGTTACCGGGACAGCAACCATCACAGTGACCCCAAACTCCGCTTCGGAGCCTCTGGTTTCGCTGGCGATCGTCCCGGCCGCCCAGACACTCACGGCAGTCAATCAAACCGTTGGCCTTGTTGCTATCGGAACCACATCTTCCGGCGCGACCGTGAACCTGACGAACACACCGGCGACCATCGGCACGGCGACGATCAAGGCGGCAACCTGGAATTCCAGCGTCCCCACCGTGGCTGGCATCAATGCGGCTACCGGAGTCGCAACGGCGGCAGGGAACGGCACCACCGCCATTACCGCCCAGGCCGTTAATCCGGATGGCACGGTGGTGACGGGCACGGCCAACATCACCGTAAACATCGCAGCCACAACCGAGCCGCTGGTTTCGCTGTCCATTGTCCCTGGCTCACAAACCCTCACTGTGGCCAATCAGACTGCAGGGCTTACCGTCATCGGCACCACGGCCACCGGCACCACGGTCAACCTGACGAATACGCCGGCGACCATTGGCACGGCGACGATCAAGGCGGCCACGTGGAATTCCACCGTCCCGACCGTGGCCAGCATCAATGCAGCTACCGGAGTCGCCACGGCGGCAGGGAACGGCACCACCGCTATCACCGCCCAAGCCATCAACCCCGACGGCACGGTTGTGACCGGAACGGCCACCATCACAGTCAACATCCCTGCCACGCCGGAACCGATTGCCTCGCTGGCCATCGTCCCCGGCTCACAGACCCTGACGGCTCTCACTCAGACGGCCAGTCTCATTGCCATCGGCACCACCTCCACAGGCACGACGGTGGACCTCACAAACAGGCCGGCGACAGTCGGCACGAACACCATCCTTGCCGCCACCTGGACTTCCAGCGTCGGCGCGGTGGCCCAAGTCAACCCATCCACCGGCGTTGTTACCCCCATTGGCAATGGCACCACGGTGATCACTGCCGAAGCCGTGAATCCGGGCGACAAAACGGTGGTTACGGCCGTGGCCACCGTCACTGTGAGTATCCCCGGTACGGCTGAGCCGCTGGCTTCGCTGTCCATCGTCCCCGGCACACAGACCCTGACCGCCCTCAATCAGACCGCGAATCTTACGGCCATCGGGACCACCTCTTCTGGCACGGCGGTGAACCTCACCAACATGTCGGCATCTGTCGGCACGTACACCATCCTTGCCGCCACCTGGACCTCCAGCGTCGGCGCGGTGGCCCAAGTCAACCCATCCACCGGCGTTGTCACCCCCATCGCCAACGGCACCACGGTGATCACAGCCCAAGCCGTGAATCCAGGCGACAAAACGGTGGTTACGGCTGTGGCCACCATCACGGTGAGTATTCCCGGCACGGCTGAGCCGCTGGCTTCGCTTTCCATCGTCCCCGGCGCACAGACGTTCACCTCCCTCACCCAGACTGCGAATCTCATCGCCCTGGGCACCACCTCTACCGGCAGCACGGTAAACCTCACCGGCGCGTCGGCAACCGTCGGTCAGTACACCATCCTTGCCGCCAGCTGGACGTCCAGCGTTAAGGCGGTGGCCCAAGTCAACCCATCCACCGGTGTTGTCACCCCCATAGGTAACGGCACCACGGTGATCACGGCTCAAGCCATCAATCCCGGCGACGGCAGCGTGGTTACGGCCGTGGCCAGCGTAACCGTGAATATTCCCGCCACGCCGGAGGTGCTGGCTTCGCTGTCCATCGTCCCCGGCTCGCAGACGCTCACCTCCCTGACCGAGACCGCGGATCTGATCGCCCTGGGCAGCACCACGGCCACCGGCGGAAGTGTGAATCTCACCGGCGCGGGGGCCAGCATCAACGGGGTCTCGATTCCCGCGGCGCAGTGGTACAGCAGCGTGCCAACCGTCGCCAAGGTCGGCCTCAACTCCGGAGTTGTTACGCCCTTGACCAACGGCGCTACGGCCATTACCGCCACCGTCGTCAACAGCGACGGAACAACCATGGTTACCGCCGTGGCCCCCGTTACGGTGGACATTTCCGCCACGCCAGAGCCGATCGCCTCGCTGGCCATCGTCCCCGGCTCACAGACCCTGACGAGCGTCGGTCAGACTGCGGGCCCCGTCGCTCTCGGCACTACGAGCACCGGCACCACGGTGAACCTCACCGGCGTGTCGGCCACCGTGGGTGGTGTGACCATCCTGCCCGCAACCTGGCTTTCCAGCAATACGGCCGTCGCCTCTATCAATGCGAGTACTGGAATCGTTACCGCCGTGGCCAACGGCACCACAGTGATCTCCGCCAAGATCGTGAATCTGCCCGACAACTCCGTAATCTCGGCTGTGGCCACAGTGACAGTCAGCATCCCCGCCACGCCGGAGCCGATTGCCTCGCTGGCCATCGTCCCTGCCTCACAAACCCTGACGAGCGTCGGTCAGACTGCGGGGCCCGTTGCTCTCGGCACTACGAGCACCGGCACCACAGTGAACCTCACCGGCGTGTCGGCCACGGTGGGTAGTGTGACCATCGCACCCGCGACCTGGCTTTCCAGCAATACCGGCGTGGCTACTATCGATGCTGGTACCGGGCTGATAACGGCTGTGGCGAACGGCACTACGGTGATCACCGCCAAGATCGTGAATCTCCCCGACAATTCGACGGTGACCGGGATTGCGACTATCACGGTCGCGATTACAGCAACCCCAGAGCCCTTGATCTCGGCAACGGTTTATCCCAGCTCTCCCTCGGTGGGGGCGCCTAACCTTACCAGCCAGTTGGTTGACATCGGAACCTTCTCGGTCTCTCCGATCACGGAGGATGTGTCTGCGGGGCTAGCTTCAAGAAAGATCACGACCAATTGGAGTTCCAGCAACCCCACGGTAGCTACAGTGACCACCGTTTGTCCGGCCACCCTCACCGCAATGTCCTGCACCATCTCCGCCTGCCCGGGCACTTCCAACGCCGGAGCCTGCACCAGTTGTCCGACGGGCAGCGTTGCCGCCGCGCTGGTTCCGGCGGCCCCCGCTTCTTTCTGCGCCACCCTCCATCCCACGACTCCGGTCGGGTTAGTCACGGGATTGAGCCAGGGCACGACCGCCATTATGGCGGTAGCATCAAACCAAGATGGCTCGCAAGTGATCAATTCGGTGCCCTTCTCGGTGACCGGAGGATCGACAGAAACGTACACTGCGCTCACGATCATTCCAAACATACTCACGGTTACCTCGCCAGCTCAACAGAACCAATTCATTGCTCTGGCGACGGCGGGAAGCTCTGGGCTGCAGTACGACATAACCAACCAGGTCATCTGGAAATCCAACACTCCGACTGTTGCCTCAATTTGCACCGCAGTCGCCGGAGTGAACCCGGCTACGCCAATTTCCTGTCCAACGACACCAGGCCTGGTGACGGCTGCTTCGGCAGGGACATCGATTATCAGCGCGACGTGGGTGAATCCGGATAGCACCGAGTTGGTGCAGCAAGCAACCTACAGCGTCAATATCGGCCCATCGCCGGAGCCACTGATTTCGATCAATGTGGTGCCGGGCGATACCACGGTTTCAAACAAGGGAATGACCCAGCAGTATCTTGCCTTTGGATCTTTCACGACCGTTCCCACATATCGCGATATCACAGACTCGGTCACCTGGATTACCCTTGACCCGAATCTTGTATCCATCAACTCTGCCGGGACACCCGGGGAAGCCGCTGGGCTTGCTACGGCGATGGGGGAAGAGGGCCTGGGCGTCATCTACGCCGAGGCGACCAACCCTGACGGCACGATTGTTCTCTCCAGTCCCGTTACGTTCACCTGCCAAATTCCGGGTGTCACTCCCCCAATCTGCAGTCAGGCTGTGGCCCCTTCATTGCTCGCAACGCTGACCGTCTTCAACGCGGGCAGCAACAGCACCAATTGGCTGATCACGGCTCCCTCCGATACCGGAGTGCCAAACCTGATCCATTGCGGCCCAGGCTCGCTGCTGGCCGGTTTGGGGAACTCTGTTTGCACGGGGACCTATGCAGCAGGCACGAACGTGACGATCACCGCATCGTTGGGCGGGGCGGCACTCGATAACACCTTTGGCGGCTGGACAGCGAACTGCGATACCACGGTAGACACTCCAAACACAGCCGCCACTTGCGCGTTTCCAAATACCGCCACTCCCTCAGGACTCATTGGCAATCAATCTGCCGGCGCGCTCTTCTACGGCCTATCTCTGAGCTGCTCCTCGGTAACCAGCGGCAACGTGGGCGTTGCCTTCAACAGCGGCGCGATTACAGTCAGCGACGGTAAAGCTCCCTACACATTCTCGGTGGTCGGGACACTTCCAGCGGGCCTCGTGCTGGCCCCATCGACGGGCGCGGTGACGGGAACTCCCACGGCCTCCGGTGCCTTTTCTCTCACCGCTAACGACGCAAACGGCACCAACGCCGGATCGACCTGCGCGATCACGATTAACTAATCCGGTCAAGTTTGACCCAGCAACAGAAAAGCCGCCCCAGGGCGGCTTTTCTGTTGCTGGCGTACCACGCCGCTGGCGGCTAGATGGGTTTCCAGACGCCGCGCGACCGCTTGGTGCTCCACGCGTCTGCACAAGGAATGATCCAGGTCTCGGTCTAGCTGGTTGCTGCCGCAAAGCCAATGCCGACCAGGATGAAGATCACCCACCAGCCAAAAACCGCCATGTAGCCAGAGGACCGCTTCACGCCGGCGACGGCCGCTGTGCCGATTGCAAGCAAGACCAGCGTCCAGATGGTGATCGCATCCAGCGAACTCGTCAGGGAATAGAGGACCTTGTTAGCTTCGGCAGCGTTTGGGTAAATCAGAGCCGCTAGATTTGTTGGCGCAAAGTTCTTGATGTTGAACGACTCCGGGTCAAGCCCTGAGAAGATCACGACAGTTCCCAGCAGTGTCTTGATGATGGAGGGCAAGCTGGCAAACATCCAGACGCAGAAGATGCTGCCGTACTTGGCTTTGCCGCCAAAGCCGAAGTTGATCGTGGCCCACAGGCCGAGCGAGAGAAGGGCAACACCTCCCAGGACGAAGAGGGGATTGGCAATGAAGACGCCTTCGGTGATGTAGAGGGAGATCTTCGCCGACATCGCCTTCTGTTCCGGCGTAGCCTGCGCCATCCGCTCTTGTGCTTTCGGATCAAGCTTGATCTGATTGTCCACCACTGTTTGCATGCCGATCTTCATATTCACGGCAGCGAAGAGGATGTACCCGACAAGGGCTATGATGACAAACGGCAGCCACCAGCTCTTGTTGCCCCGCTTGATGTCGTCAAAGGTCTTCGACGGCGCTGTAAACGTGTTTGTCACGCGCTGCCACTGCGACAGAGAGGCCCCAACGGGGGCCGGCTCGGCCATCGATTTCACTTCCATTTCGCTCATGCTTCTGCCTCTCCAATGCCGCTTTGGGCTGGATGCATCTCCTTCATTCAGAATCGCGGCGCCGATTCTCGCACCCCTGCTATCGACTAAACGGCAAAGGGTTGCGCCGTGAACCGGTTGGAGTCGATTTCAGAAGGAAAATGCATTTGCCCGCGATTGTAACCTTGAACGGCCCGGATCGCATCATCAAATTCTGCGAAGGCCGTAAACGCGCTTGGCGCGCATGGGTTTACCGCCCCCTAACGCCCATCACAGCCAGCGAGTCGGGTGTCCGGAGCCGCGAGTCGCGTGTTGGGTCCTGAGGAGAGCGGTCTTCAGAATTCGGCGCCTGCCTATGGGCTTTCCTCGAGGGAGCGGAGGGCAAGTAGCTGGTGTAAACCGAGATGTGAAAACACGGTTGTGCGAACTCTTCTTCCACGTCGATCTTGCCGGCTTTCTGCAGCGGCAGCAGCCAACTTCGCATCCAACCGAGTTCCTGCCGGCTCAGCCCCTGCTTGGCCAGATCGACTGCGCCCCCGGTTAGGTGCGGGCTCACGATGTCGCCTTCGGCCGGTGCGGCGTTGCCGTTGGTCAGCATCAGTTCTCTCTGGTAGGCGACCGTCCGCACCGCTGAAGTGACCTCGATCGGGTGATGAAACGCTGCGGCGTGGACGCGGGCCAGATCGGCCAGAAAGCGGGCCGTCCAGGGCCGGCAAAACCGATGATTTTCGGGCATGGTGGAACTTGCAATCAGAGCCGCCGAGGTGGGCAGCGGCACCAGCAGCTTGCGGTCGATGCGGTCGGCCAGATCGTCTTCGTCTTCAATCCGTACCAGCCCCTCGGCCTCGGACTTTTCGTTCTGGCGTACCAGCGATTCACGGGCTCCCAACAGAGGAGACGGAATCGGTATCCGATAACCCTG
Source organism: uncultured Occallatibacter sp. (assembly GCA_964560845.1). Lineage (GTDB taxonomy): Bacteria > Acidobacteriota > Terriglobia > Terriglobales > Acidobacteriaceae > Telmatobacter. The sequence goes on from CAZLMY010000032.1 coordinate 12,359, forward strand.
AAACGAGGCGCGACGAGGCGAAGGCGCCCGCGCGGCGGTCCCGAATCTTGCTCGTCTGTCCGGCCCTTGGCTGTACCCCAGGGCCTCGGTGCGCCTCTGTGGATAAGCACCGTGCCGGGTCCGTTCCTTCTTTAACCGCTCGGCCGCACGCTCATTGGCGAGCTGTTCACGGATCTTCAGGCCAGCCTGGTGCCCGACTTCCTCAGGCGTGGCGCGACGCGTCGCTTGGTGAGCGGAAACGCACGCGAGCCTGGTCCCCGTGGACGACGGTAAAGCGTTGGCTGAAAGTGCGGCGGTAGCCAGCACAAGGGCGATGAGTGCGCTGCGCACCATGCCTGAGGTTGGTGGTGTGGAGAACCTCAACGGTGTAATCCCTCCGCTGCAAATGCGCAGTCCCTCGGCGAACGCCACAACCAGCCAGTCGCCTGATTCCTTTTTCGGCAATTTCTGGCTGACTCTTCAGCGTATGTTTCCAAAGGGAGACGAGGGAATTCCCACGGCGGGAAGGCGGCGCGCTTGCTATCGTGCTCGCAGGCATCAGCCCGCGCAGAGACGCAGTGAAGCTTCCTGGCCCCTGTTTCCCCTGCGTTTGATGCGCATTTTCAAGCGCTCCGGGTTTACTTCGGGTCGGCGTTCGTACGACCAAGGCGGGAACTCCAGGAGGAGGGCGCGGAAGCCAGCCCATCGCGCGAACTTATACAATGGGCGGCGACCCGCGGGTCAAAGGAGAGCAAGTCGGCATGTCATTTCCAAACAGGTGGGTCTGGGTCCTGGTTCTAGTCCTTCTAGCCGTTCAAGCAGTTGAATTCAGTTATGTGGTCCACCGCGAATCGCTTACGTTCGATGAAGACAACCACATGTTTGCCGGTTACATGATGATCCACACCGGCGACTACGGCCTCAATCCCGAGCATCCGCCTTTGGTGAAAATGCTGGCTGCGTTGCCCCTGCTGGGGCGCGACTTGTGGGTTCCGCCGCTCAGAAATCGCGAATTCAAAGAGGAAGCCTATCTTGACGGCCGCGACTTTCTGGCCCGCAACGACGGCGGCAGCCAACGCCTTGTTTTTCAGATGCGCATGACCGCGGGCCTGTTGGCCCTGGCGTTTTCGCTGCTTGTCTTCTTCGCCACGCGGGAGTGGTTTGGAACCGGCGCGGCTCTCATTGCTTTGGTCATGCTGGTCTTCGAGCCAAACATCCTGGCTCACTCGGCCCTCGTCACCACAGACATGGGCGTCTCGCTGTTCTTTCTGGCAGGCATTTACTTCTTTTACCGATACGTTCGCCAACCCACCCTGGTGCGCCTGTTGCTGGCCGGCATTTCGGCTGGATTGCTGCTAGCCACCAAACACTCCGGCATTCTGCTGGCGCCCATGCTCCTTCTCCTCATAGGCTACGAGGTGCTGACAGCACGCAAGGGCCATCGCGGCCGCCTGGCTCTGCGCCTTGCCGGCGCGTTTGCGGCCATCGCCGTGGTGGGCGTGGTTGTGCTTTGGGCTTTCTATGGATTCCGCTACGCAGCCCGTCCGGCCGGCCTGGCTCTTTCAACTTCGCTGGAAAACTATGCTGCGCCGCTTAGTCCTTTCAACGCCTCTGCCGTTTTGGCCATCGCGCACCTGCACCTTTTGCCCGAGTCCTATCTCATCGGCCTGGTCGACGTGAAGCGCATGGCGCAGTTCTACCCCACCTTCATCTTCGGCAAGGTCTACGCGCACGGGCAGTGGTGGTACTTCCCCGCGGTGATCCTCATCAAGACCACGCTGGGCATGCTGGCCCTGGTTGGGCTTGCGGGCGTTGCAATGCTCACTGGTCGCATGCGCAAGGGCAGGGAACTGGCCTTTCTGCTCATTCCCGCGGCCGTGTATTTGGCCATTGCCATTGCGGCGGGCATGAACATCGGCGCCCGGCACATTCTGCCCGTCTACGCCATGGCCTGCATCCTGGCCGGTGCCGGCGTGGTGGCTCTGGCCGCTTCCAGCCGCCGTTGGGCCTGGGTGTGCGGCGCGCTCATCGTCCTTCATGTCGCTTCGTCGCAAGCCGCATTTCCCAACTACATCCCTTATGTGAACGAGGCCTGGGGAGGCGCTGCCAACGGCCACAACCTGCTGAGCGATGCCAACGTGGACTGGGGCCAGCAACTGATCCAGGTGAAACAGTGGCAAGACCGCCATCCCAACCAAGAGTGCTGGTTCGCCTACTTTGCTCATCCCGAGATCGACTACGCGGTGTATGGGATTCGCTGCCACCACATGCCCACCATCGACACTTTCTGGCTGGGAGGCTCTGACATTGTCCCGCCGCAGATTGACGGCAATGTGCTTATCAGCGCCGGCGACCTGAGCGGGTGCGAGTGGCCCAGCGGCCAGATGAATCCCTATCGGAATTTCCAGTCGCTCACGCCGGCGGAGTCCATTGACGCCGGCGTGTTCATTTACCGCGGCAGCTTTGCCATGAACCAGGCCGCGGCCGTGAGCCGTGCCATGCGCGCTTACCAGCTTATGGGCCAAGGCAAGATGCAGGAGGCGTATGCGCTGGCCCAGGAAGCGGTCGCCATCGATCCCCATGAGATCACCAGCCAGACCGCGCTGGGCGACATTGCCAATGTGCTGGGCAAGAAAGACCAAGCCCGCGCAGCCTGGCAAGCAGCTCTGGCGTTAGCCAAGCAGTTGGAGGCGGATGCACAGGTCAGCTACGTCCCCGACTTGGAGGCGAAACTGAAGAGGCTCTGAGTGGAGCGAATGAACCCCGGTTATCCCCCGCGGCGCGAGCGCTTGCCCCTTGCTAGATCGAGTAGCGCCGCGACTTTTTACAGCGGAAAAGTGAAGTGTGCTCGTCATTCAAGGGCTCTTCAGGCCCCCTGAACCGCCAAGCACTCCTTCTTGATGGCATATTTCAGCAGGAGGAACTCCACATCCAGTTCCACCATGCGTTGATTGACGTTCGCCAAGTCTCCTGAGTCGGCAGCCTTCTCCATTTCCGCCGCCAACTTGCGCAGGCGTTGGCCATTCACGTTGGACGATGCGCCCTTGATGGAGTGTGCCTGGCGTCCGGCTCCTTCTTTATCTCCTCTTTCCACCAAACCCTTCAAGATTTCTATCTGGGCGGGCGTATCCTCAAGAAACTGCTCGATCACGATCTTGGCCAGGTTTTCATCGCCCTCGAGGCGGTCCAGCATTCCTTGCCAGTCGAACAAGACAATGTCATTGGCTTCCGAACGAACGGCCGCCTCCGGTTTGGCTACCGGCTGGATCACGGGATTGGCATTGGGGAGCCATTTTCCTAACGCTTCCCGCAACAGGGCTTTGGATACAGGTTTCGGCACAAAGTCGTTCATGCCTGCCGCCAGGCAACTCGCCCGGTCGCTCTGCATCACATTGGCGGTCATGGCGATGATGGGGAGGTCGTGGCGAAGGACCTTGGAATAGGGATCGCGGATGTGCCGCGTGGCCTCCAGCCCATCCATCACAGGCATGCTGAGATCCATCAAGATCAGGTCGTAGGGGATGGACTCGATGGCGGCCACCACCTCGGCGCCGTTGGCCACGGCATCAGCTCGGAGGCCGAGATTCTTCAGAATCCCCAGAGCGACTTCGCGATTCGTGGAATTGTCCTCGGCCAAGAGGATGCGGGCATGGAGCCCGGCGAAGGGCCGTGCCGGTTCGTTGACGGCAGGCCGTATTTCCTCTGTCGAAACCTTCGCGGCACCGGGAAGCGTGCCATCCACTTCCGACAACGCGCTGGACAGCAGATTGAGCAGTTCTTCGCGCCGGATCGGCTTGGTGGCACAGCTTGAGAAACCGTTCTCCTGGTAATGCTTGGCGTTGTGGCGGATTCCAAGAGAGGTCAGCATCACCAAGCGGGTTTTTGCGAGCCGGGCGTCGGCATGAACGGCGCGGCCTACCGCCTCGCCGTCCATGCCCGGCATTTGCATATCGATGATGGCGACTTTGAATGGATCGTCCTCCTCCAGCGCCTGGTACAGGGACTGGAGAGCCCAGGGGCCACCCTCGACCTCGTAGGGCCGCATGCCCCAGCCTGTGGTCAGCACCGAGAGGATCTCCCGGCTGGTGGCATTGTCGTCCACAATCAACAACCGCACACCCCGCAGGTTGGCCGGCCTTTCGTTCTCGGAAGGTATTTCGTCGCATAATTGACCTCTGCCGAGACGAACCGTGAACCAGAATTCCGAGCCTTGCCCTTCCCGGCTGGTGACCCCCATCTCCCCACCCATCAACTCCGCCAGTTGCTTCGAGATAGCCAAGCCAAGACCCGTGCCCCCGAACTTGCGCGTGGTCGATGCATCCACCTGGCTGAATTTGTCGAACAAGCTTCCGATCTTGTCGGCCGGAATTCCCATTCCGGTGTCGCGCACCGTGAAGCGCAGAAGGCAGTCGTTTTCACCCGCCTCCACCATGGTTGCCCGCATGGCCACTTCGCCCTTGGCCGTAAACTTGATGGCATTGCCCACCAGATTGGTCAGAATTTGGCGCAATCGTCCTGGATCGCCGCACAACATGGCGGGGACCGCCGGGTCGGTAATCGCCAGAATCTCAAGGCCCTTGCCGTGTGCCTGGATAGCCAGCGTGGCGGCCAGATCGTCAAGCAACGTCGGCAGGCTGAATTCCAGCGTTTCCAGGTCCAGCTTTTTGGCTTCGATTTTTGAGAAGTCAAGGATGTCGTTAATCAACGTCAGCAGCGATCCGCCGCTGGCCCTGACCGTTTCGGCATAGTGCTGCTGCTCCGGAGTCAAGTCCGTATCCAGCAACAGCCCGGTCATTCCGATGACCCCGTTCATTGGAGTTCGAATCTCGTGGCTCATGTTGGCGAGAAACTCACTCTTGGCCGCGTTGGCCTTTTCGGCCTCCATCGCCAATTGGCTGACGCGGCGCGTCTCTTCACCCAATCGGCGATTGCTCTCCAGGATCTCCTCGGCAGCCTGCTTTTGGGAAGTAATATCCCAGCTGGTGCCGATGATGTTGATTGCCTTTCCCTGTCCGTCGCGCTTCACCAACGCCAGCGCGTGAATGTGATGAATACTTCCGTCGGGCCAAACCACGCGAAACTCGGTGTCGAAGTCTCTGTCGCCGCGAATGGCCGCTTCGACCTCTTCATCCCCCCGCTGGCGATCTTCCGGATGCAGCCCTGCCTGCCAGACCTCGTACGCATCGGCGGTCTCGCTCTCCGTAACCCCGTAAAGCCTGAACATCTGCTCGTCCCAACCCAGGCGGTCATTCTCCAGGTCGTAGTCCCAAATACCCACTCCGCCCGCGCGGGCTGCCAGGCTCAGCCGGTCGCTGGTCTTTTGCAGCTTGTCTTCGGCCTGCTTGCGCGCATTGATGTCTTCTACCAGCGTGATGTAGTGAAGGAAGGTTCCCTGGGCATCGTGTTGAGCCGAGGCCGTCAGCCTCACCCAGGTGAGCGTGCCGTCCTTGCGGATATACCGTTTTTCGCAACTGGCTGTGCCGCTCTTCTCTAAACTCAAGAGCAAATTGACGCCGGTCTCTATGTCGTCGGGAGGCGTGATCTGCTGAAAGTTCTTGCCTGGAACCTCTTCCTGGTCATACCCCACAATCTGGGCAAAGCGGGCATTGCAGCGAAGAAACTTGCCTTCGCTCGAGGTGTGAATGATCCCCACCGCAGCCTGCTCGAAGGTCGCCCGGTAGCGCTCTTCGCTCTCCCGCAGCCGGATCTCGCCCTTTTTCTGATCGGTGATATCCCAATTTGTGCCGATGACACGCACGATTTCGCCTGAAGCGTTGCGCTGTTCCAAGGCGAATGCGCGAACGAAGTGCACGCTGTTGTCCGGCCACACAATCCGGTATTCGAATTCGGAGATTCGCTTGCCCTGGTTGGCGAGGTCGGTCTCCTCCTTGAGGCGCGCACGATCATCCGGATGCACCATTTGCAGGCATCCATCCCAACTGCTTTCAAACGATTCGCCCGGCAGCCCGTAAAGCCGGCACATTTGCGCGTCGTAGACCATTTGGTCCGTCGCAATCTCGTGGACCCATACCCCCACACCTCCGGCCCGCGTGGCCAAGGTCAAGCGGTCCGTTACCTCCTGGAGCTGACGGTTGGAGTGGCGAACCGAACCCGCGAACAGCAGAAAGGATCCGGTGCCAAGAAACAGGTTCATGCACAGAATCGTCCACACAACCGGGATGCCTTCGGACACCTGCTGCAGCGCATCTTTAGACAGCGTCTCTCCGCGCGCCTGATCGACGCTGGCCAGATAGTCCTCCATTTTGCGCCGGCCCAGGGTCGCTGTCATCAACTCCGTGTCGTAAATACCCTTCGCTTCCGCTTTCTTCCCTTCGTGGATCAGGTCTTTGATCTTCTGCCACGCCTGCATGAACTTGGCCTGCTCCGCAGCCATGGTGGCGATGGCTTGCTGGTCGCGTGGATCGAACTTCGGATAGGCCTCCCGGATGGCGCGCAGATCGTTGTCCGTGCTGGTTACTTGATCTTCATACTTCTTTCTCTCCCTGTCGTCTGTCGTGTTCATGCAGAAGACGATTGCGAGGCGCTGGTCCTTGGCCACGCCCTTCAGCTTTCCGGCCCAATACAATGCAGCGAAGTTGTCGCTGTTGAGCTCATTGACCGTCTTCCGCGACCGGTAGAGGTTGACCAGCGAAAGGGTCCCCTGGCACAGATCCAAAATCCCCAACACGAGGCAGATGATCAGCGCTTTCCGACCGAGACTCCACTTGTTCATTCACTGCCTCCGTGGTCCATCAATCAACCTGTCTCTGCCTACCTGACCTAACCTCAAGGGCGGTTCCAGGTCTCGCGGCTCTGCGGGACCCTGCTCCCCGAACCGAAAACAGACTGGCTGCACACTGAATCTCTCGCTTGGGGATCAGCCGCACCATGGCAGCGCCAACGCCAAACACACTTCGCCCTTAGAGGGAACCCAATCTTGCTTATCGGCCGAACCGGTCCCAAAATGATCGCCTTTTGTCCTGTCCCAAGAGGCGCTCTGCCCGAATCTTTACCCTTGGTCAATTATTGGCATTTCGCCCTCATTCATAGGGTCTCGCCGAGCTTTATCCAATTTGCCTCCGTTATCCACAGCGCTAATCGTCGCGATGTACCAAGTCAGGTACTCGTTATCCACGACTTTTTTCTTGCCGAGGCAGTTCCGGTCTGCTTATCCACGCGCAGTCTTGGCATAATCGCAGCAAGAGCGGATCCTCCGTAACTGTTCCAGGAGCCACGTTCAAGACCTGAGTCGGGAATTCGAGTTAAAACACCGAGTTCTAATTTCGAATTTCAAGCCCCGAGGCCATGCCGTAACCCCTGTGGGAGCACTCAAGAGTGACCAGCTATAGTCGTCAGGACGTGTTGCGCATCTTGCAGATCAGTTCCCACCAGTTGCAGGGGTGGGAGCGCGCGGGACTGATTCCTCAGCAACAGACGTACACCTTCCAGGATCTCGGACAACTTCGCACCGTACGCTCCCTGCGCGAAGAGGATGTGTCCGCGGCCTGCATCCGGGACTCCATCCTGGCGATGAAGGCCGTCGCCGGAATGGCCAATCCTCTGCTTGAGGCCTCGCTGGTGCGGACGGGAACGCGCATCGCGTTCCGTCACCGGGGCGCGATGGTGGATCCCATTCGGCGCCAATTGTTGTTCGATTTCGAGCGGCTTGACCGCGAGTCTTCCGGTTCCGACCACCCGGCGCCGGTATCCGTGCCGACTCCCATGCGCCGCCCTGGGGCCGTCAACCCGCGTGGTGTCCAGGACCGCTTCCTGGCTGCCGTGCAGGCCGAGGAGTCAGGCGAAAAAGAGGCCGCGATGACCCTTTACGAGGAGATCATTCAACTCGACCCAGGCTATGCCGCCGCGTTCATCAATCTCGGGACCATTCACTTTCATCTGCACCAGTTCGACCGTGCAGAGGAACTCTATCGGCAGGCCACGGTGGCCGACCCTGGCTATGTGCTGGCGTTTTTCGATCTTGGCAATGTGCTCGACGAACTGCAACGCTTCGATGAGTCCGTGGCCGCCTACCAGCAGGCTGTAGCCATCGCGCCCCGCTACGCCGACGCCCACTATAACCTGGCGCTGGCCTACGAGCGCAAAGGACAGCGTCGGCAGGCTCTGGGGCACTGGCAGTCTTACATCAAGCTGGATAACAACGGCCCGTGGGCCGACCATGCCCGAGGCCAGATCCACAAACTCCTCAGCCGCGAGAAGCTCTCTATCGCTTGGCGCGCCGACGGTTATATCCCTCCGCGCAAAGGGAAGGCACCGCTGGAACTGGTCGCCGATCGGCCCCAGGCTTCCTAGTCCTCCTGGCTATCGAGAACCATTCTCGCCGACCCATTTACCCCGTCTCACCTGAAAATCCCACTCGTCAACAACTTTGTGAACGCAGCCGTGTCTAACCTTGTGGGGGAGACCCAGAACGGCGTATCGGGGACCACTCCGGACGCGGAAGACGGGAGACCCGCTCCGCCCCATCGCACTGTCTGGCTCATGCTCTTTGCTAAAGGCGTACCTCGTCTTGGTTGTGATGTGTTTGAGGACTTCACTCCTGGCGAGTCGAACGTCTGCACATTAACCTTTCCAATTCTTTAAGGATGGCGAAGATCATGAATTCCCCTTTCTCCCCGCACCAGCGGCTTTGGGCCTGCGGCTGCATAGCCGCTTGCGCGATGCTTTCCATCTCGATTGGCGCGCAATCGGTCGCGCCCCGCATCTCCGCCGAGATCACCGATTCCGACAGGGTCGCCCTGAAGGGGTCGCTGCATCCGTTGGCGCAGCCCCAATTCGACACCGGGCGGCTGCCTGCGGATACCAGGCTCAACGGCATCAGTCTCGTCTTCAACCGTTCCGCTGTCCAACAGGCCGATCTTGAAGCTCTCATTGCCGCGCAGCAGAACCCCGCCTCGCCCCAGTTTCACCAGTGGCTCACTCCGGACCAGTTCGGCGCCCGATTCGGCGTGGCCGCATCGGACCTGGAGCAGACGCAGAACTGGCTTCAGCAGCAGGGATTTCAAATCGATTCGGTGGCGCGCAGCCAGAATCTGGTTCGTTTTTCAGGCACCGCCGCTCAGGTGGAACAGGCTTTCTCGACGCAGATGCACGCCTATGAAATTCAGGGCGTCCGCCATTTTGCGCCGTCGACGGATCTTTCTGTGCCCGCGGCCCTGGCACCAGTTGTCCTCGGAATTCGCAATCTCGACGATTTTCGTCCGCGTTCCCATGTTGTTCTCGGCAATACAGGCCGCATCCGTCCGTCTTTCACATCCAGCCAATCCGGCAACGTCTTCTTTGCCCCGGGCGATATAACTACCGCTTACGACATAAAACCGACGTACGCATCCGGCTATAACGGCGCAGGGCAATCCATCACTATCGTCGGCCAATCCGCGATTCAGAACAGCGACATCGAGGCCTTCCAGAATGCAGCCGGCCTCACTGTCAAGGATCCGACACCGGTGTTGATGCCCGGATCCGGAACTTCAACCCTGGTGGCAGGCGACGAGACCGAATCCGATCTCGACTTGGAGTGGTCGGGCGCCATCGCCACTGGCGCTACCATCAACTTCGTCTATACGGGCAGCAACAAAAACTACGGGGCGTTCGACGCGATCCAATACGCGGTCGACGAAAAACTTGGCACCATCATCAGCACCAGCTACGGCACCTGCGAACCGGAATTGGGCGGTTCTACCCTCGAATCCGTCTTCCAGCAAGCGACTGCGCAGGGCCAGACGATCCTGGCTGCCTCGGGCGACAGCGGATCGACCGACTGCTTTCAGGGAACCAACACGACCAATCCCACCCTCGCTCAGCAGGAAACCATCGCGGTCGATTACCCAGCCAGCAGCACCTATGTCACCGGATTGGGTGGCACGGAAATCTCCTCCAGCGCCGACGGCGGCAAATACCTGATCGCCGGGGACGGCTATTGGGCAGCCGAGAGCAGCACCGACATCATCAGTTCCGCGCTCCAATATATTCCGGAGGTTGCCTGGAACGACGACTCGCCCAATTGCGGCACCGACGATTGCATTTCATCGAGCGGAGGGGGCGCGAGCGCTCTTTTCACCAAGCCGAGCTGGCAATCCGGGGTTCCGGGGATTCCCGCCGACGGCAAGCGCGACGTGCCCGATCTGGCGATGTACGCATCTACCAATTTTCCAGGCTACCTGTATTGCACGAGCGACAATACTGCTTGGAGCACGGGCCAGGCGGCCAGTTGCAGTAGCGGTTTCCGCGATGCCTCAACCGGAGATCTAACCGTCGCCGGCGGCACGAGCTTTGGCGCGCCCATTTTTGCAGGCATGCTGGCCATCATCAACCAGAAGGCGGGTTATACCGGCGGGCAAGGGATGGTGAATCCAACCCTCTACAACTTGGCTGCCAACAGCACCACCTATGCAGCGGCCTTTCACGACATCACCACCGGGAACAACGATTGCACCGCCGGTTCGGCCAATTGCAGCGCGACTACGGGGTTCTCGGCCGGGGTCGGGTACGACCAGGTCACCGGGCTTGGTTCGGTCGATTTCAGCAATCTGGCTTTGGCCTGGCCCTCTAACTCGGGAGCGACTCTCATCGGTACTGCAACCACAGTGGCCGCCTCGAACCAGGCGCCCACGGTAAATACCTCGGTCAACTTTACCATCACGGTCACCGCCGACAGCGGCACAGCCACACCCACTGGAACCTTGACGCTGACGTTAGACGGAGGCACACCGATGACGGGCGTTGTCCTCACCGCGAACGGGACCGCGACCTACAGCACCACGTTTACCACCGCGGGGACCCACGAACTCGTTGCCGTCTACTCCGGCGATGCCACGCACGCGGGCTCAACCGGGACCGGGACAGTCAACGTCTCCGGTATCAGTTCCGGAGCCGGTTCCATCTCACTGAGCGCCACCAACGTGACCGTCGCCCAGGGATCTCAGGCCACTTCGACGATCACGGTGACCCCCAAGAGCGGCTACACAGGCACGGTGGACCTCAGTTTCGACACCTCCAACGACAACGCCCTGCAGAACCTTTGCTGGCAATTCACGAACGAAAACAGCGCCGGCGACGGAACCGTGGTGATTACCGGAACGGGCGCCGTCGGCACACAATTGCTTCTGGATGCCAACGCCTCGGACTGTGCAACGGCCCTGGTAAAACCGGGAGGCATGCATCCCATGCATAGCCTGCGGCGGGGAAATACCGCCCAAAACCGTGGAACCAATCCGATCCCAGCCGGATTCGCCCTTGCCGGTTTGCTGCTGGCAGGATTCCTGGGCCGGTCCAGCCGCAAGTTCCGCTCCATGGCTTGCCTGGTCGCCTTGCTTTCCATCGGGCTCGCGCTATCGGCTTGTGGCGGCAATAACTCGACTGTGCTGACCAATCCGCCGCAGGGAACCTACACCATCACCGTCACCGGCCAAGACTCGGCGACGGCAACCATCACTTCCACCACAACCTTCACCCTCACGATCAACTAAAGCGCAAAACAGGGAATGAGCGGACCTTCAAGATCCGCTCATTCCCGTGCGACCTCTATTCCCGATCAGGCAATGCTGGAACCAAAAGAGCCGCTTTCAGACTATGGCGCAGTTTCGCAATGGGGTCGAGTTTTCAGGGCGTCCAAGCCCCGAAAGCCCAGATCGAGCACCCTAAGAAACAGATTGACTGCAGTAAGTCCTTTGTTTTCAATACGCATGGAGGGCATTTTTCGACGTAACTTATTTGTTATCTGCTAGATAGGCTAAAAAGGCGGGAGGGGAGGGATAGGGGAGGTGGGGTGTACCTGGCCCGAAAGACCGCTCATGCGAAAGCCTTCGATATCTCTATTGTGCGCCCATTGGATTTAATTCCCTGCAACGGATGGAGATTTGGGCTCATCTTCTTTGCTGTTTATCAGCTGCACATCCAGAAAAGCTCTTGCGCACAATGCGCAGAAGCCAGAGACGGACGAGCCCGTTGCTCAGGGGCTGAACAGGGTGCGGAAAGAGGCCTTTTTGGGGGGTAATAAGCCCGAAAAGCATCCCTCAGTGGCTAAAGCCACGCTCATTCTATTGGCGTTATCGGCACGACTGAAGTCGTGCCCTGACGCACCGAGCCTTCCCGAAGAGTTTTTCCGCAACCTGTGAAGCCCCGTTGTTTTCATTGGCTTTCTGTCAGGGCTGAACAGTTGAAGCCCTAACCTACCGCCCGAACGAATTTTTCCGCAGCCTGTAAAGCCCGGGCCTTTATTGTCAGAGTCTTGCGGCACGGCTGAAGTCGTGCCCCGACGCACAGGAGACCTTCACCACGGAAAGCTAAGGCTTGCTCTTCAGATCCTTACAAGCTCCCGTTGAATACGACCTGTGACCCATGCCTTGCCGGGGGCTGTCATCATGTCGATTTCGCTGCGCACGCCGAACTCCGGCAGGTAAATGCCGGGCTCGACGCTGAAGCAGGTGAAGGGCAGGATACGGCGTTCGTCGTGGGTTTCAAGGTTGTCGAGATGAGCGCCTGCGCCGTGCAGTTCCTGGGCGATGTTGTGGCCGGTGCGATGGGTAAAGAATTCGCCGAATCCAGCCTCGCGAATCACCGCCCGGGCCGCGTCGTCCCCTTCATAACCGCAAATCGAGCGACCCGCGGCGAAGGCCTGTTCCACCACGGCAATGGCGGCGTCGCGCGCGTTGCGCACGGTCTCGAACACCAGTTGCTCACGCTCCGAGGGTTCGCGGCCCACTACGCCGGTCCAGGTAATGTCGTAGAAGATGCTGCCCGCTTTTTCAAGCCGTGCCCAGATGTCGATCAGCACAAAGTCGCCCTCGGCGATGTCGGCGGAGTGCTCGGCCGTGGGCTCGTAGTGCGAGTCGGAGCAGTTGGCGTTGACGCTGACGTTGGGGCCGTTTTCCCACACCAGGCCCTCGCGGCTCATGGCCTCGCTCAGCCACTGCACATGCTCGAATTCGGTGAGCCCGCCGCGGCGGCCGCCCGAGGGCCGGATGCGGTTGCCCATCTGTCGCCATCCCGCGTCGAGAATGGCGTCGATAGCCTTTTGCGCCACCGTGTGGCTGGCCACCTGCTCCTCGTTCAGGACCGCTTCAAACTGGCTCACCAGGTCGGCGGAGCTCACGATCTCCTTGCCCAGGCTGCGCAGGAACTCCACGGTGCCGGCGTCGACCATGGAGACGTACATGATGGCGTTGTTGGGCGAATACTGCATGGCCAGGCGGCGGGCGCCATGGAGCATGGCTTCCAGGCCCGAGGCCAGTTCCTGCCAGCGGGAATAGAGCGTTTTAGAGCCGGGCAGCGAATCCAGGCGGCCCTGCTCGATGCGATGGACCAGCTTGCGTGGTTCCCCGGAGGCGGGAATGAAGTAGTACCAGCGGCGGGTGATGTGGGCTTTTTCGTCCAGACCCAGAATGCGGCCGCCGATGGGGTCGCGATGATGGTGATCGTAGAAGAGCCAGCCGTCGAAGCCGCTCTCGGTGAGCGCCGCTTGTATCGCCTCAAGATTCATAGGGCTGATGATACCCGATTGGCCAGGCTTCTCCCGTGTGGCGTTTTCAGTCATCCGGCGCAGCTTGCCATTTCATTGCATAACGGAAAGCCGGCCGCGCACGACATCAGAACTATGCAGGAGTGGGTGTCGATGGAGAGCAGCAATCGGGCGTTCTCAAACACGGTCCAAGCTCAGATTTGGAGCCCCTCGATGAATGAAGCCCCGGCAATTACGAGCCGGACCAGGAGGTGGGCGGCCTAGCGCTGTCGATGCGGGTCAGCCGCGATTCGCATCGCTCCGACGCTTGTCGTAACCTTGTTGGCTGTCGGATGTATTGGTTTTTTCCGGGGCCCCAGAAAAACCTGCCGTCTGCTCAAACGATGAAGTGGCGCGCTCGTAGAGGGAAACGTCGCCCTGCGAGATCTTGAGCAGATTGTCCCAGACTCGATCCAAGTCTCCCATAGGAAAGCACCTCAATCCCGATTGATTAGTATACCCAGTGCCATGCAGAAGGGCAAGAGGTTTCGAATGATTTCTGCCTTTTCGTCGTCATCGCGACCGAAGATATTCTTCTCCGAACAATCGATGTTCACCACGCCCAATACCCGGCCTTTCCCGACGACGCACAAACTCGCAAAACTCTTAAAGAGTGGAAGCTTCGAATTGAAGTATGCCTTTATTTCCGCCTTTTGCCGGTCAGGCGTCGTTTCGGGGAAAATGATTTTCTCGGTATCGTCCACAACAACCGGACAGTTGGCGGCTACTGCAGCCGGGGCGCCTGGAATGGCAAGTTCCCTTCTTCCTCCGCGGGGGAGGGGCAGCACAACATCGTGAATCTCCTCGTTGTGGTAGGTGACCAACTCAAGGCATTCTTCAATGGCCTCCCCTTCGGCACGAAAACGAACTTGCTTCTCCCGGTCACCGGTACAAGGCCTTACCAACATCAGATTCGAACGTATCTTTCCGCGTGATTCCCGTCCCCGATATTCGAGCACTACCGCAGTCATCGAACGCAAGATATTGCGGACAAATTCGAGCCGCTTTTCTTTTCCGGTATCGGCTCCCGCGGCCGCTATGGAATTAGCAAGCTGTTCCAGGTATTCCCGGTGGAAGGACTGTTTGCTGGCGATCCACACTTTTCGCTCTCGATACTTTCTGTATCCAAAGAAGAAATAGTCGCCGAGCGCGTCGACTACCGCGTATCGGAGGCCAAAATCCTTCCGGGCCCCGATAGTGTCTATCGCGACGATCATACCCCAGACCAAGACAACAGTTACGGCACCTGCAAGAACAGCGGCGCAATAGACGAGCAGCAGCACCGGCTTCTTGGCGGATTCGTCAACGGCTCTTATGTCTCCGACGATGGTGGTAAGCGCGCCAGTGAGAACCCATAGAAGATTCTTCACCCTGGGAGATTGGCTCAGTTCCAACTCCTCCGTTGAGCCGCGCCAGCCATCGAAGCCATAAAAGATGCCGAGCGCCAGGCCCAGGAGTATTCCTAGGCCGTAGAGGGGATTATCAAGAGCCCACTTAAAGAGATCAGCCAAAGAAGACGTTCCGATCACATATCTCACTTTTCGATTTGACGCGCCTGCACGGAAATGGCGACCTCAGTGAGCAATCCTTTAGAGCGCCGCCATCGCTTCGGCCTGCCCCGGAAAAAGTCCTGCGTACTTGGTGATTCCCACCATGGTGAAGACCTTGGTGAAGTGCGCCGACAGGCCAAAGGCGAAGACCTTCTGGCCGGAGTTGGACGCTTCGATGAGCATCTGGATTACCAGGGCGATGCCGCTGGAGTTGATGTAATCCACCTTGGTGAAGTCCAAAAGAACCAGCTTGGCGGTAGCCTTGGGCAAGGCCTGGTAGGCGCCAAGAACCGCTTCCTTCGAGGTGCTGGCAATGTCTCCTTCAAAACGGAGCACGGTCACCGGATGCCCGGCTGGGGAAGTGACCTGGTCAACGCGCGACTTGGTTTCGCTCTGCACGATCGATAATCTCCATGTTCTCTTGGTTAAGTTCTACGGTCCCTAGGTAATTCCGAACCCCTCGAAGACTTTCCGAAGGTGCACATTCGGATCTTCACGGATGGCCATGGTCCGCTGCCCGTTAGACGTCCTTGTCGAGCCGGATCACCAGCCGGACATAACTGCTCTTGCCTTCGGAACCCGCCACCCACTCGGCCTCGTCGACCAGCGCCTGGATGAGAAACATGCCCATGCCGCGCGGGTCTTCTTCGCCATGCATCTTGCGGTCGATATCCGGCTTGGTGGGCTGTTTTTTCATGCCTTTGCCGTCGTCGATGACCTTCACTTCAAGGGAATCAGCCAAGGCGGAAAGCACCACACCGACAGAGAGCCTCTCGTTCAAACGGTTACCGTGCTCGATGGCGTTGATGCAGGCCTCGGCCACAGCCGTTTTGAGATCCTCAATGCGATCTTCGCGAAAGCCCATGAGTTTGGCTACGGAGGCAGCAGTACTCATGGCCACCTTCTCATAACCCATCCGTGAGGGCAACCGCACCTCAACAGTCGTGCTTTTCGGCTGGCTCATGCCGTCCTCTCTGTCGAGTCCGTCCACCGGCACAGCGCAAGTGCGGTCATGTCGTCTCCCTGCGGGCCGCCTTCGGAGAACGCCTCGATCGCCGCCCACAATGCATCGAGAATATCATCGGCCCCGCGCGCCGAACACTTACTAAATTGATCCAGAAGCCTTTCGGGCCCAAACTCTTCATCCCCCTTAAAGACTTCCGTCAGCCCATCTGTGTAAAACAGCAGCCGGCTCCCCGGTGTAAACCCGGCTCGTTCGCTGGTGTAGCGCATGCCCGGCAACAGCCCCAACGGCGTGCCGCCGGCGTCGAATTGCCGCGGCTCGGCGCCGGGAGCGATCAGGAAGCCCGGATTGTGGCCGGCATTCACCACCTCGATTTCGCCGGTCTCGGGATGCAGGCGCAGGAAGATCGCCGTGACATAGCGGCGCCGCGCCTCTTCGCCCTCGGTCCAGTGGTGCTGATTCATGCGGGTGGCCAGTTCGTCGAGGGGCAGGCCCGTGACCGCCATGGCGCGAAAGGCCGAGCGGAAGCTGGTGGACATGATGGCTGAGGCAAGTCCCTTGCCGGCCACGTCCGCGACTGCCATCAGCAGGCTCCCGTCGGGCTGCGCCACGATATCCAGGTAGTCGCCGCCCACCTCGTAACAAGTGGCCGACCGGAACCCCACGGAGTAGCCGGGAATATTGGGCAGTTTCTGCGGCAACAGCGAGCGCTGGATGAGGCGGGCCGCATCCATATCCTGCTGGACGCGGGCGAACTCCACATTGCGTTTGTGATTGCGGGCGTTCTCCAGGGCCACGGCGGCCTGCAGGGCGAGCCCCTCGATGAAGTCGGCCTCGTAGAGGGTCAATCCGCGCCCGTCAGGAGGGGCAACGGCTAACTCCGTCATGCTCACGCCGTCGCGGTCCTGCAGCGGAAAGCGCACCACGCCCTCGGTGTCGCCGGCAAGGTGATCGCCATAACTCAATTCGTAGGAAGGAAAAGCCGCTCCGGCCATCTCCAGTTCGCGCACTACGATGCGCAGCACCGACTCCAGCACCTCTTCTTCGCGGATGGTGGAGTGGACCTGGCGTGAAGCCTCGAGCAGCGCCTGCAGACGCGCCACCTGCTGCTGCAAGTCGATTGTTTCGTCGTTTCCCGGAAGCTGAATCCCCGCCGCCATGGCACATTCCCCTTTGTGGAATTGACTTTAGCATGACACGGGTGGGGGTGGCATCTTGAAGACGTTCCGGCACAGCGCCCAGCCGGTTTATCCTTGGGTCGATGCGCAAAACCCTATCTGTAGCCATGATTGCCGTGAACGAGGAGGCGAACCTGGCTCGCACCCTCGAGACCGTTCGCTGGGCCGACGAGATTATCGTTGTCGATTCCGGCTCCAAGGATCGCACGTTGGAGATCGCCCAGTCTTTCGGCGCCAAGACCAGCTATCACGCCTTCGGCGGCCACGGCGAACAGAAGAACGTGGCCCTGGACCTGTGCACCTGCGACTGGATTCTGCTGCAGGATGCCGACGAACCCCTCACCCCCGAGCTACAGAACGAGATCCGCAACCTGCTGGCCTGCGAAGACGGCCGCGAGCCAGAATTTGGCGCTTACTGGATTCCGCGCCTGAATCTCTACTTCGGCCGTTGGATTCGGCATGGCGGCTTTTATCCCGACCACAAGCTGCGCCTCTTCCGGCGCGGGGCCGCGCGGCTGAGCGAAGGCGTCGGTCCCCATTCGACACCGCAGTTCGAGGGGCCGCGGGGGAAGTTGAAGCACGACATGCTGCACTACGCCTATCCCACCATGACCATCTACCTGGAGCACATGAACCGCTACAGCTCCGAGATCGCGCAACTGCTCTACGCCAAAGGCCGCACCAGCAAATCGCTGCCCGCCTTCTTGTGGAACACGGTGGCCAATCCCGCGGCCACCTTTATCTATAACTACTTTTTCAGGCTGGGTTTTCTGGATGGGCGAGAGGGGCTGATCCTGCACCTGAACCATTCGGCGGTCTACATTCACGGCAAGTTCATCAAGGCCTGGTGGCTCGGCAAGAGCAAAGGCTAGGCCGTGTGCGGAGATAAAAGCTTCAGCAGCGTGCCGTGCGGTTCTCTCGTTCTCCCGGTTCATCCACGCTTCTCGACCCTTCATCCGGTTTTCCGACCTCTGGTCCAAAACAGCGCGCGGGCTGCTGCGCGCTGTCCTATGGTCGGAGGGTAGAAGAAATCTCCGGAAAGGGATTCGCCCCCCATGACTGAAACGGATGCAATGCTCGTCCAAGTCGAAGCAGTGAGCCGAACGTTCCCCCTGGACCACAGCGCCGTCACGGCGCTTGACCACACCAGCCTGAGTGTCGCAGCCGGAGAGTTTCTGGCTATCTCGGGACCCAGCGGCAGTGGGAAGTCCACCTTGCTGAACCTCATCGGCTGCATCGACAAGCCTTCCAGCGGCCGCATCCTGGTGGACGGTGTCGACACCTCGACGCTTAACCCCAATAAGATGACGGCGCTGCGCCGCAACAAGATCGGGTTCGTGTTTCAGACCTTCAACCTCATTCCCGTCTTCACAGCGGCAGAGAATGTCGAGTTCCCCCTGCTGATCCAGGGGGTGGGTTCGCGCGAACGCCGCCAGCGTGTGGCCGCGGCACTGGATAGCGTGGGGCTTTCGGCTCGCGCCAACCATCGCCCCGACCTGCTCTCGGGCGGCGAACGCCAGCGTGTGGCCGTGGCACGGGCCATTGTGCATCAGCCCGCGCTGGTGCTGGCCGACGAGCCGACTGCCAACCTCGACACTCACAACGCCACGCAGTTGATCGACCTGATGCACGACCTGAATCGGCGCCTCGGTCTCACCTTCATCTTCTCGACGCACGATGCTCGACTGCTGGAGCATACCGATCGCATCGTCCGGCTGTGCGACGGGCAAGTGGTTTCCGATACGCAGTCCCAAGGAGGCAGCCGTGGGTAAGTTTCTTCTTCTCGCATTCAGAAACATCTTCCGCAACCGCCGCCGCACGATCATGACGCTGACGATGGTTGGCGGAGGGGTGGCCGGCCTGCTGCTTTCCGGTGGATACTTCGCGTTCATGACCCACGGGCTGCGCGAAAACACCATCAACAACGGCCTCGGCCACTTGCAGATCTTTACCGCGGACCACTTTCGCCGCGACGAAGTCCGCGTGCTCGATACCGGCATCGAAAACTGGCGTCAAGTGGCGGCCAACGTCGGCTCGGCCGAACACGTACGCGGCGTCGCTCCGCGCATCGACTTCTACGGCATGGTCTCGAACGGCACCAAGGCCGCAGGATTCATGGGCAGCGCCGTCGATCCGGTTGCCGAGAAGAGCCTGGGGTTCGTTACGCGGGTTACTTCAGGCCGCGACCTGGACGCCAAGCCCGGGGGCGAGGTCGAGGCCATCGTCGGAGTTGGCCTGGCCAAGTCAATGAATGTGCAAGTGGGCGATGGCTTGACCATATTGGCCATGACTTCAGACGGCGCGTTGAACGGCGTGGATGTGCAAATAGTAGGCCTGGTGAAGTCCGGCGCGACGGAATTGGATGCGCGCTATCTGCGCATCACCCTGCCGGCTGCGCAGAGGCTGCTGCAAAGCGATCGCGTCACCAATCTGGTGGTTGGCCTGGATTCCACAGACAATACCGATGTGGCTTACAACGAACTGGCACCGCGGCTTGCGGGCCTCCCGCAGCAGATGACGCTGAAGAAATGGATCGACCTGGCCACCTATTACAAGCAGGTGAACACCATGTTCAACGGCATCTTCCTGTTCATGGGCGTGATTGTCTTCTTCATGGTGTTGATGAGCAGCGTGAATACCCTGCTGATGTCCATGATGGAGCGCACGCGGGAGATCGGCACCATGCTGGCCATGGGCACGCCGCGGCTGTGGATCGTGGTGCTGTTCATGGTGGAAGCCACGCTGCTGGGCCTGATGGGCGCGGTGGTGGGCATGGTGGGCGGCAATCTGCTGGGGGCGCTCTTGAACGTCTCGGGCCTGCACATGCCGCCGCCGCCTGGATTTACCGAGCCGCTTCCGTTCAAGGTTCTTCACGTGCCGGTGCTTATGATTGGCTCTTCGGTGCTGGTGATCTTGTCGCTGGCTCTTGCTTCAATCCTGCCGGCGATCCGCGCATCGCGGCTGCAAATTGCGGAGGCTTTGGCTCATGTCTAACATCAATTGCGTACTGCGTACTTTTCTGCTGATCTTCGTCATCGGCTTTCTCATTACCTGGGCACTGGTAGGCCATGCCGCACCGGCTACGCCCGACGCCGAGGCCATTTTGAAACACGCCGACACCTACCGCAATGGCTGGCCTTCCTACGTGCTGAAGGTGAAGATCACCAGCTACGAAGCGGGCCGGTCCGACGAGGAAAAACTCTACGACGTGTCGCAGAAGGGCACGGAGAAGACCTATGTGGAGTTCATGAGCCCGCGCGAAAAAGGCGAACACCTGC
The DNA here is from genome assembly GCA_964560845.1 of uncultured Occallatibacter sp. Taxonomy (GTDB): domain Bacteria; phylum Acidobacteriota; class Terriglobia; order Terriglobales; family Acidobacteriaceae; genus Telmatobacter. Next base: position 32,824 of record CAZLMY010000032.1, read on the forward strand.
TGATGCTGGGCGACGATATGTGGATCTATCTGCCCGACACCAGCCGCCCGGTGCGCATCACGCCCTTGGAACGACTGTCTGGCGACGCCTCGAATGGCGACATTGCCCGCACCAACTACGCGGTGGACTACACGCCAACCTACGTGCGCACGGAGAGGGTTGGCACAGAAGAGTGCAACGTGCTCGATCTTGCCGCCAAGCGCAAGGGCGCAACGTATCAGCGCATCTTGTTCTGGGTCCGCGTACAGGACGCGCGGCCGGTGCGGGCGGAGTTCTATCTGACTTCGGGCAAGCACATCAAGTCTGCCACTTTCGACGATTTCGCGCCGATCGGCGGCAGGGTCCAGCTTCGGCGTATGACCCTTTACGACGAGATCCGGCATAATTCGCACAGCGTGCTGGAATACTCCGGCATTGCACCGAAGGAGTTACCGGACAAGCTCTTCTATCAGGGGCGGACGGATCGGTTCTGATCTAGCGAGTCAGCGAGTCAGCAAGTCAGCGAGTTAGCAAGTTAGCGGGCCGGATCGCTGGTGGAGAAAGGTCTGGCTGTTCATTTGCGGACGGATGGATTCAATTCCGGACAGATGCATGGAACTTGACTTGCATCTGTCCCAGGCAAGCTATTCGCAATCAACACGTGGGCGATGGCATGGCTTGGCAGCCGAAATGCAACCTCCCCCTGGAGATCCAGCAGGAAAGGAATCTGAAATGGCAAGAAACTCTTTGGGACTTCGTGGTCTTTCCGTTCTTCTTTGCGTCTTGTTGCTGCTGATATGCGGATGTCGCCTGTCTGCGCAGAATGCCGCGAGCTGCAACCTGACGGTGCGAGTCACGGGCCTGCGCAATGCAAAAGGCGTTGTCCGCCTCACACTCTTCCGCGACACGAAGGCCATTGAGACACGTGAATTGCAGATAGACCCCGCAACGCTCACCGCGAAAGTTGGATTCGAGAAGCTTCCGCAAGGCACCTATGCGGTGAACCTGTTTCACGATGAGAACAAGAACGGCAAGATGGATCAGAACTTTGTGGGAATGCCCACCGAGGGCTACGGCATGTCGAACAATCCCAAGAAGCGAATGGGCAAGCCGGGATTCGACGAAACCAATTTCCAAATCAACCAGCCGGAAATGGCAATTGAGATCAAGACGATCTATTGGTAACGGGTGAACGCGATGAAAGCAACGAAATCCGTGAAGCTCGAGGAACCCGGGCCTTGGAAGAGGCTACAATTCCCGGCCGCATTGATGCTGATTTTCTGGGCAGTGGCCATCACGCTGTGGCGCCGGACCGGAAACCTCTTCTTCCTTTTCGACATCGGTTACATCGGCACGTCGCTTGGATTGGGAACCGGGCTCTATGCCTTGCTGCCGCGCCATAAAAGGCCTATCGGGCGGCGGCTTGCCCAGTTTCTGATCGGCGTCTACATGGTCGGCTTCCTGGGATTGTTCGTGCTGCAGAACATGCAGCTCGAAGGGTTGTTCTTCTTTGTGTGCACGGGTGTGTTTGCCGGCGCGATCATCCACTATTCCATCGCCAAGCTGGCCGGGCCGCTGATCTTTGGCCGCGGTTTTTGCGGATGGGCCTGCTGGACGGCGATGGTGCTCGATCTGCTGCCATTCGACAAGAGCAAGGGTTGGCTGCCGGGCAAATGGAAGCATCTTCGATCCGCGCATTTTGGGTTGAGCCTGGGCCTGGTGGCTACGCTGGTGTTTGTTTTCGCCTACCGCCCTCGGCACCTTGAGCCGCTTTGGTGGCTGCTGGCCGGCAACGCGCTCTACTACCTGGCGGGAATCTCGCTGGCCTTTGTGCTGAAAGACAATCGCGCCTTCTGCAAGTACGTTTGTCCCATCCCGGTGCCGATGAAACTCGGCTCGCGCTTTGCGCTGCTGAAGATCGCCGGCGCCAAAGAGCACTGCAACCAATGCATGGCCTGCGTGAAGGCCTGCCCCATGGACATTCGCGTACCCGACTACCTGCTGGCCGGCGAACGGGTTCTTTCCACCGAATGCATTCTGTGCCAGACCTGCGTCAGCGCATGCCCCACCCACACCCTTGCCGTGTCTTGGGGCTTGGACATGGGCGGACGCGAACGGCTGCAAATACGCCCCTCAACCAACATCCCGAAAGGAAATTGAAATGAAGAGAATTCAGCTTGCATTCCGCATTCTTTCCATCCTGTTATTCGGCTTGCCGACCCTTTTTGCCGGCAGCCTGATGGCGCAAACGAATGCGCCCGCAGCACCTGCTGCCGCGACGGCCACACTGACCGTTCACGTCAACGGCATTCGCAATGCGACCGGCAAGATTCACTTGGCGCTCTTTCGCGATTCGATAGCCGTGGACAAGCGGGATTTGGACATCGCCCCCAAGACGCATTCGGCCGCAGTGGTCTTCGAAAAGATTCCCCAAGGCACCTACGCTGTGTATTTGATCCACGACGAGAACATGAACGGGAAACTCGACATGGATGAGATGGGCATGCCTCTGGAAGGCTATGGCATGTCGAACAATCCTCCCAGGAGAGAGGGAAAGCCGGGCTTTGACGAAACCAATTTCAAGGTTGCGAATCCCGAAGTCTCCATCGAAATCAACATGATCTATTGGCAGTAGATCCGCAAATCGGCCGAGGGTTTTGGGAGGTGTTGCATGACAAATTCGAGAATCCTGGGCTACCTTTGCAACTGCTTTCTGCTTCTGTTGCCGGTGCTCGTCTTCAATCTCCTACTCGCAAAGAAGCTCCCGGCCGCTTACCAGGCAGATGTCTTCTGGAGCAACATTCCGCAGGCCATTTCCGTGCCTGAGAATCTGCTCCGCATGGCGGTGATGATGTTGCCTGTTTTCATGGTTCTCCAACTATCGAGGCCAAGCCAGAAGCTCGGTCTCGCACTCTATCTCTTCGGCCTGGCGGTTTACTTCGCCTCCTGGACCATTCTCATCGCATCTCCGCAAAGTGCATGGAGCCGGAGCGCTGTCGGCTTCATGGCTCCCGCATTCACCCCGGCCATCTGGCTTTGCGGAATCGGGCTGATCGGGGATCGGCTTCAATCTTCGGCGGTCCCATACAAACCGTGGATGTATTGGACTGTCTCAGCGTTCTTTCTGTTGTTTCACAACCTGCACGCGGCCACGGTTTATGGGCGCAGGGCATGACTCGAAACTGAAGCCCGGCTCAGTTGTTTGATCCGGGCATCCCGATTCAACATTGTTTCTTCACCGATTTGCCATTTTGAAGCGAGCCCCATGAAATATTGGCTTCTCATCCCGATTGTTCTTGCTGTTGCGGCCGTTCCTTCGATGGGCCAGGCGGATGCGGCTTCGGACGCAGCTCCGGCTCCCACTGCGACAGAGAGCCACTTCGATTTCCGCTACGCGCTTGCCATCATCGACGACGCGACCTTCGACAGCAAGCTCAGCGCGCCGGTCCCTGCGCAGGCCAGCCCGTATGTGAAAGCTCCCACGGTCACGCTGCTTCAGAACCAGGCTTTGCTTGAGCCCTCATTCAGCCTTCATTACCGCGATCGGTGGACGGTTTCTTCAAGCGCGGTTGCGTATGCCTCCACTTTCCACGGTCTCGACGCTGCGCAGTTCAATCTCCCCGCGGGCAATCCGGTGGCGGCAGCCGAATTGAACGCCGCGCTCGAGCCCTACACCGGCACGCACGCCACGGTCCACGTGAAAGAGGCCTATGCCGGGCTGTCGGCAGGGGACTTCGATTTCATGGCTGGGCGGCGCATGGTGCGCTGGGGAACCGGTTATGCGTTCACTGCGGCCGGGGTGCTCGATCCGCCGCGCATTCCCACCAATCCCACCGACCGGCTCAACGTGAACGAAGGCCGCGACATGGTGAAGGCCGATTATGTGCATGGACCGCACGCTTTTACCATGGCATGGTCGAGTGCGGCGCTGGCGCCCGCCGCGGCCAATCTGCATGACACCACGGCCTTCCGCTACAACGTGCTGTTGAAGGGGTTCGACACCGCGCTGATTGCCGGCGACGACCGCGGCGGCGACGCCTTCGGCGGGCTGACCTTTACGCGGGTCTTCGGGCAGGCCTGGGAGTTGCACGGCGAATCGGCGTGGCGCGAGCATGAGGCCCTGCTGCTGGGCGCAAAGTACACCACCGGGACGGGCATCACCTTCATCGGAGAGTACTTCACCCCACCCAACATCCCGTACTATCGGGACGTGACCCCGATACCACTCAGCGGCCGCCAGAGTTACGCGTTTCTGCGGGCGGGCAAGACGCGCTTGCGGGAGCTTCCGGGCTGGAAGGAATGGGACCTGAGCGCCGAGGCGGTGGCCAACCTCAACGACCACAGCTTTACGGCGGTGTTCGACGCCAATCGCTGGTTCGGCAAGCACTTCTCTTCTTACCTGCATATGGAGATACCCGCCGGCAATGCAACGTCGGAATATGGCGCGACACCTTACAAGGCAGCCACCTCGGTGGGGGTCCGGTTCCAGCTATGACATTGAAGGAACAATCCGCGCCGGCCAGTCTCTCCGGTTTCCAAAAGCTGCCCGTCACCGCTGCGACTCTTGTCCGGGGCCTGGTGATTGCGTTAGGCGTAACCGTACTCTGCCTTGCAATTCTGTATTCCACGGGCCGGGCCCACATCTCGCAGGCTGCCTACCAGCTCGTCATTGCGCTCACATACTCGGTTTTCATCGCGCTGCCGTCGATGCTGATCCTCAACTGGGTCAACTTTCGCTACACCGACAGGTTTCCTCGCCTGGTGCTTGTGGCCGATGTTCTGGTTTTGCTGTGCACGGGAACATTCGGCGTCCTTGCCGGAGTCCTGGTCGGCAGGATTCTGGGCATCATTGCGCCGGGCACCTATTGGCGTGCCTTCCGGGGCGATATTCCCTTCACTATCGTCATCACGCTCGCGGTCGGTCTGAGTATGGTCTACTTCGAGACCATGCGTTTCAGGCTGCAGGCTGCCAAGCTCGAATTGCGCACGCGCCAGGTGGAACAGGAGCGCGCCTACAAGCTTCTGGCCGAGGCCCAGCTCTCCTCGCTCGAATCCCGCATCCATCCTCACTTTCTGTTCAATACCCTGAACTCGATTGCCGCGTTGATTCCGAGCGACCCGACGCGCGCCGAAGCTACCGTGGGCAAGCTCGCCTCGCTCTTGCGCTTCAGCCTGAATGCCCATCAGAGCGGCCTGGTTCCGCTGAGCCAGGAACTGAAGATTGTGCGCGACTATCTGGAGATCGAGAAGACCCGCTTCGGCACCCGGCTGCGCTATGAGATTGCCGTCCCGGATTCGCTGGGGCCGGTCAAAGTGCCGCCGCTGGCGCTACAATCGCTGATTGAAAACACGGTCAAGCACGTCGTATCCAAGCGCACCGAAGGGGCGCACATCCAGATTCGGGGTTCGCAGAATGGCGGCCGGGTTCGGCTTGAAGTATTGGACGACGGCCCCGGCTTCTCATTGGACGTCATTACGCCCGAGCATGGGCTAGGCAATCTCATCGCGCGCATCGAGTTGCTGTTCGGCGCGGCAGGCCAGCTCGACGTAACACGGGAAGGCGAAAAGACCGCGGTGCGGCTCTCTTTTCCTGCATGATTGGAAGTGCCCATGGAAACCGCTCCGCTGCAAGCCTATCTGGTCGACGACGAACCTCTTGCCATCGAGCGGTTGAGGCGGCTGCTTTCCGGCTTCGAAAGCATCGCGATCGCCGGCTCTTCGACCGACCCCACCCAGGCCGTAGAAGAGCTGAACCGTGAACCGGTGGACGTGCTGTTTCTCGACATTCAGATGCCGGAGCTGAACGGCTTCGAGTTGCTGGGGCGGCTCGACGACCAGCCCTTTGTCATCTTCACCACCGCCTACGACGAATACGCGTTGAAGGCCTTCGAAGTCAATTCCATCGACTACCTGGTGAAGCCCATCGAGGCCGAGCAACTGGATCGGGCGCTGCACAAACTGGATCGCTTCCGCCCGGTGGTGAAATCGGAATGGCAGCGCGACCCCGGTCTGCCCGTGCTGCTGAAGCAACTGGCCGACTCGCTGCACGGCCAGAAGCCCGACTACCCGCGCCGCATCGCCTCACGAGTCGGGGAGCGCATCTCGTTTCTCGATCTGGATGCCGTGACCCATTTCGTGGCGCACGACAAGCTCACCTACGCCGTGACGGGGGGAAGGGAGCACAGCGTGGATCAAACCATCGCCGATCTCGAGCGGCGGCTCGACCCGGGCCGCTTTCTGCGCATTCACCGCTCCGCGCTGGTGAATGTGGACTGGATCCTGGAGGTCAACTCCTGGTTCGCCGGGAAGGTGATTCTGACGCTCAAAGACGGTGCAGGGACGCAGATTCTCGTTGCCCGCGACCGGGTGCGGGATCTGAAGACGCGGCTGGGAATCTAAGAAACAGTTGTCAGTGGACATGGATCAGCGATCAGTTAGCCACAATTGCGCAAGCTACCAAGGTGGGAGCTGCAAGACCCATTCGGAAACCGGGGAAAGCCTCGAAGATAGACCCACCACAGAGCCCACTGGCCACTGATCGCCGACCACTGTCCACTGTTCTCACGCCACTGACCGCAGCGCGGTGTCGGCCCACACCACGGCGGCGCGATAGCTGCGAACGATCTCAGCCTGGTTCAAGGCGAAGGATTGGACGATGGCATCGCAGTGCACCCAGTCTCCCTGCTCGTAGCATTCCAGCCAATGCAGCAGGGTGCGCTCTGCCGTTGCCGCGCCTTGCAAGGCTGTGCGAATCGGCTCGCGCAGGGGCAGCGAGGGCGCCAGATCCGTCATGGGCATACGAAGCATGGCGGGCAGCAGGCTGAACATGCCCAGCAAATACTGTTCCGTGGGATTCAGGTTGCAAAGACTTGCGGCCAGTTCGCAAAAGCGGCCGCGAACAAACGCCATGCGCAGGATCTCGGCGGGCTGGCCGGCGTTCAATTCAGTGGCAATGGCCAGCGTCGCAATGCGGCGGAAGGAGTCCTCACCCACCACCACCAGCGCCGTCTCGATGGAGCGGACTTCCTGGCGGATGGCGCAGACCGGGGAGTTGACCAGGCGGAGGAGGCGAAAAGTCAGGGAGGCATCGCGCTTCACCAACTCGGCCAACTGACGCAGGTGGAGCGGCTCCTGCTGGATCAGCTCAAGAATCTGAATATGAATGAGGCGGTTGGGCGGGACCTTGCGACCCATCAGCAACACGGGGCGACAGAAGAAAAATCCCTGGAAGAGATTGAAGCCCTCGTCGACCGCTTCCTTCTGCTCGGCTTCGGTCTCGACCTTTTCGGCAACCAGGGCGACTGTGGTGTTGCTGAGCAGGCGCAACTGTTCGCGGCGCGATTCCTTCTTGGTGGCGGCAAAGTCGATCTTGACGTAGTCCGCCAGTTGCACCAGCGGCAACTTTTCAGGCTTCCAGATGAAGTCGTCGAGGGCGAAACGATAGCCGATCTTCTTCAGTTTGCGACAGGCAGCAATCAGATCCTGGGTGGGCTCCAGAGATTCCAGGATCTCCAGGACCGTCATGCTCGGCGGCAGCACTTCAACCAGAGCCCCGGTGAGGGACTCCGTGGTGCAATTGACAAAAGCGGGCAGCCCGCAGGTCATCTGGTCGAGGCCGAAAATCACTGTGTTGTCGAGCATGGTGCGGGTGGCCAGGTCGCCTTCGCCGCGAAAGACCGACTCGGCGCCGGCCCGAAACAGCAGTTCGTACCCATGCACCCGCCGGCGTGCGTCCAGGATCGGCTGGCGAGCGACATAGCGCAGCCCTCCTGCCAAGTCCGGCGGAGATAATTCGGGAACCTGTGCCGGAACGAAATTGGCTGGCATGGACACCTTTCCCTAGAGCCTGTTATGAAACTTCCCCACGAGCGGCGCTGTCGGCCAATTCTTCTCGATTCAAGGAGCGCGGAGCGACGAATATGGAGTATCTTCGAGCGACAAGTGACGACGAAACGAGGGAAATTGGCCCCAGCCCTCCGGCTTCCACCCCAACGCGCAAAGTTCGCGCGCCGGGGACCCCGGCTTCCACCCCAACGCGCAAAGTTCGCGCGCCGGGGACCCCGGGTTGCGGCGCAAATCGGGCCATACTTCGTTGTCATCCTCGACTGTGGTCCCGCCACAGTCTTCGGATTCCGCCTCGTCTCCACCCCACGGACGAAGACCTGTCCGTGGGGGCCCCGGTTCTGGCCCGATTTTCGTTCGCAACGCCGCCCGCGCGAAAGTTCATAACAGGCTCTAG
>CAZLMY010000033.1:0-40846 GCA_964560845.1 uncultured Occallatibacter sp.
CATCAATAAAATACCTTTCTTGATGCCCAGAATCTATTCCCGACACACTCCTAGCCAGGCCCCCGATAGCGCCGATAGCGAGAAGACTCCGTTGGATCAGGTGATTGAATTCTGCAAGCGTGGAATGGCGCAAGACCTGGTGAAGGACTACATTGAGTCGCCAGACTTTCTTAGCGATTCCAAATCGTCCGGATACAAGTTCAACTTTGGCAAAGATCCGCTGCGCCTGAGCGACGCGTGCGGAGCCAATGCCGCAGCGTATCAGCGTCTGATCCGCGCGCGCTTCAGTCCGGCTACGGCCCCCAAACCGGCGGCGAAGAAACAATGATGTATCGACGAACCTTGCCCATTCTACTTTTCACGGTGTCAATTGCATGCGCAGCGATGGGGCAGAGCGATAGTTGCCGTGGAGCGATGAACGTTCTCAACCGGGTTAAGGAGCAAATCAACCCGGGCCTGACATCGACGACCGATGCCGGGCGAGAACGGCTGAAGGTGATGCTGTATGCACTGGAAAAGAGCACCAATCTGTGCAAGGACGTGCCGGAGTTGTGGTTTTACCGGGTTGCCGTCTCGCAGCGGTTAGGCAAGCCGGACAGCTATGCACAGGGCAAGCTGGACGAGTTGCCTCACGAGAGCTGGTTCGATCCATTTTCAGTGCCGCCTGCGGCGAAGCCGCCGAAGCCGGAAGAAGTGGCACGGGTGCGCAGAAAGTGGGCACTCGTCGTCGGGATCAACGAGTTCCAGGACGAGCGTATTCCGCATCTTCATTTTGCAGTCAAGGATTCGGAAGATTTTGCCAGCTATCTGACGGACCCCAACGGTGGCCATTTCGATCCGGGCCGCGTACAACATCTGACCGACGGTCAGGCAACTCTGGAAGGCATCCGGGAGGGCCTTGGCTACCTGCGCTCGCACGTACAGTCCGATGACCTGGTAGTGATTTACATTTCCAGTCACGGGTCTCCCCGCGAGGCCGATCCAAATGGCGTGAGCTACATAGTTACCCACGACACGAACATCGACGGACCGGAAAAACTATATGCCACCTCGTTGCAGATGATCGACCTGGTTCAGCAAATCAACCGCGAGATCAAGGCACGCCGGGTTGTGCTCATTCTCGACACCTGTTACAGCGGCGATGCGCAGAGCACCCCGGACGCAGCAGAGAAGGACGAGGGTTCGCGCTCGATCAGCCGGGTTTGGGCGAAAGCGCCCCCAGGTGACGCACCTTCGTCTGCCGCTTTCAGCGGGGCGCTGGAAAACCTGAGGATTGGGTACGGCCGGGCGGTGCTGACAGCCAGCCGCGCCAACGAACGCTCCTGGGAGAGCACCGAGTTGAAGAACGGGTACTTCACGCGGTATCTGCTCGACGCCTTGCGCGACGGGAAGGGATCGAACAGTCTCGACCAGATCTTTGCAAAGCTGAAGGAGAAGGTTCGTTCGCGGGTCCTCGCCGAACACGGCGCCAGCCAGACGCCGAGTTGCGAATTCAGCGAACACGCCGATTCGATTGTGCTTGGGGTTGCCGAGGAGAAGCTCTGACGACGATTGCGGCGGCGAGTTGGGTTGAACCATACGAGGAGCGCCAGGTTGCCGCGGGCGTAGCCGGAGGGATGGCATGAGCAGCAGGGCAACGAGGAGGCGCGCCGGCAGTCAGATGGTTTGGGGCGTGGTGTTCGTGGCCGCGTTCGGGTTTTGGGGAGTGATGCCGGCCTGTGCGGAGAATTACGCGGTCCTTGCGGGCGTGAGCCACTACGCGCTTGGCGAGAGGCAGCCGCAGATGAACCTGGAAGGCCCGGCCTGGGATCTGCCCGCGATGCGCACGGCGATCGAACAGCGCGGGTTCGCCGCGGGAAACATCGTCCTTTTGCTGGATGAACAGGCCACGGGCAAGGCGATTCTCAGAGCACTGTCTGCAATGGTGGCCAAGGCCGGCCCGGGGGACTTCGTGCTCTTCTACTTCAGCGGGCACGGCACGAGCGGATTCGACCGCAACAACCTGGAACTGGCGACGGGGATCGGCCCGCAGACAGGCGCCTTGGTACCCTACGATTTCAGCACGGCTTCGCGGAGCGCGCTGCTGGCATCGTTGATCATCGGCCGCCGCGATCTGCGTCCTATTCTTGCACGTCTCAATTCGTCAGCCCATGCGTTGGTTATCCTCGACTCCTGTTACTCCCAGGATGCATCGCGCGATATTGCCCCGCGTGGGCGCAGCCGATACCTTGACTTGCAAGAGCTGGGCACGCGGGGACTGGTTGTAGAGGAGACCGAGCCCGCGGCAGAAAGCGCCTCTACCGCCGCGGCGGGGAGCCTCGAAAGCGTGTACCCATACGCCAATATTGTTTCTCTGGCAGCGGCGGCCCGGGATGAGACGGCCAGCGATATTGGATCCGGGCTATTGGCCGAGGGACGCATTCACACGATAGACAGCCACCCTCACGGCGCGTTAACCAACAGCCTTCTGGAGGGCCTGTCAGGGGCAGCCGATACCGACCATAGCGGTTCCATCTCCGTGGATGAACTCTATCGCTATGTTCGCGAGCAGGTTCGAGCCCGCTTTCGCCATACCCCGCAATTGCTTCAACAGACAGGGTCCACGCTCGCATCCAGTATGCGGTTTTCGCGTTCGCGAACGGCTGCCGCGCCCGGTGGCACGAGCCGCCGGGACGAGCCTGCCGCGACAGTCGACCTCAAACTGCAGAATGTTTCCCCGATTTTGGCCAAGCGCCTGATGGCGCTGCCCGGAATTGAGCAAGCGAATCTGGACTACGACCTGCTGCTGAGAAAGGGCGTTGACGGCTACGACCTCTTCGATGGCAGCCGCACTTTGGTGCGGCACTTTTCCGCCTCGGAAGACGACTCGATCGTGATGCGTATTGGGCACGAACGGGATTTGCAGCAACTCTTTCACTGGAGCTTTCCGGGGCAGGATTTCAATGCCGCTCTGGACTTAACCGACCCGCCGGGACAGGGCATGATCTACGACGGCCAACATCTGAAGGTGACTGTCCGTGTGGACCAGCCCAGCTACCTCCTGCTTCTTTCCATCGATTCGGGCGGAACGGTTTCCGTACTTTATCCTGCCGGCGAAAAGGAAGCAGAACAGCTTCAGGCAGAGGTGCAAACCAGCGTGCTTGAAGGTGTGGTGGGCGCGCCATTTGGCTTGGAATCGTTGAAGCTCTTTGCATTTCGCGAGAGGCCGGCCGGCTACGGTGCGCTAACCTGCGCGGTTGCGGCCGACGGCGCGCCCAGTTGTCCGAGCTTTCAGCCAGGCTCAGAACAGTTCAACAATCTGCTCGTGCTGCTTCGCCAGTCCGGAACCGGCCGTGCGCAGGCCATGCTGCGTCTGGTGAGCAGCCAGGGGCCCAGGCTCTAGACCGGTTGCACATATCACTGCCCTTTGTGGCGCTGCGGAACGCGGCATTTTCTTGAAAAAAAGCTACTTCAGAGTAGGGGGAGCGCCTGCACCGATTGTGGAACCGGTGCAGGCAAATCCTGGAGGCGCGGCAGATTGAGCAGGGCGCGCGGGACGCTACTTGCGCGCCCGCCACATTGCCTCTATGGGGTCTGACCAATGGCTGGCTGGTGCACGAGCACGATTTTCGCAGCGACAGTGCCCTTGGCGCGGGGGTCGTCCCAGCGCACAGCGGCGTAGTTGGCCGGCGAATTGCTTTCGGGGTCATCTTCTACATAAAGTGACTTGTTCTCTTCGAGGGACTTCAGAGCAGCGGTTACTTCATTGGCCGTCGCGCTTGCCTGTCCCGGATGTGAGTCGGCGCTCGCAGTGTTCCCTGCTCGCCCGCCCGTACTGGACGGGGTCGAGACAAGCATTACCAGCAGGGAAATTCTGCCTGGCTTCTCATCGAAGCGAAACCAGCCCGTGCGCGAGGGCAACACCGTATCTTCGCGCGCCACAACGCGGTCCGTGACAGTGTGCGCATTGGGAAAGAGGCTATCGTACGGACCGTCGTCCTGCCTTTGGAGGATGCTCAGGCGGCCGTCGACGCTGCTCTGGACGTGAATCCGAATGCGGTCGCCCGAGTGAAAGAGGCGACTTGTGCTGACCCGCCGGACCGTATCGTCGGCGGTGCGGACTTCAATCCAGTACATCAGTCCTGGGTTGCGTGGATGGGCGGGGTTAGCGGGGACGGTACTTGCGTGCCCGGAGGTCGCGGAAGCTGGCTTGCCGGGCATTCCGGGACCTTGTTTCCCCGATTGCTGCACAGCCATATTGTCAGGTGCGCCGGCATAAAACATTGCCTTTGCAGCATCCTGGCCCAAGAGGCAGGCGCCGCTTGCCAACGCGAGGACGAAGAATAGCCGGATCATCTGGGTTTCTGGTGACCGTTTCCCTGGCGGAACCGCCGCCAAGGACTTCTCAAGGGGCACACAACACAAATTCTGAACCGACATCCTCATCCCGATCACCTTTCCAGCTTCGTGACGGCTGCACGCAAAGCCGGTCTTTCCAAATGAACCCACTTTATGGGCTTGCAAAGAACTTTCGCGCGGATGGGAAAGCTCGTAACAAGCTCTCGAAGAAACCTGGTCCTGACTGAGCTTCATTGTAAGCGTGCCAGGACGGCGCGCATGGCATTAACTCGACTAATCCTAAAAACGGAAGTCACCTGGCCAACCGAACGGACTCAGAGCCGCTCCGCCGGCTATTTGACCTTCTCTCCGATTGCCGCATCGTCCGGCGCCTGCCTCTTGGCCCGCTTCTTTTCATACATGGCAGCATCTGCGGTCTTCAAAAGCAGGTCCTTGGTCTTCCCATTTTCAGGAAAAAGCGAGATGCCGATGCTTGCGCTTCCGTGCAAAGAGATTCCTTCGAAGATCATTGGCGTATTAAAGGAGTGTTCGAGCCGAAGTGCGATTTCTTCGACTTCGGCACGATTGCGAACCACTGTGACCAAGGCGGCAAACTCATCTCCGCCCAGCCGGGCCAGCGTATCGACCGACCGGAGTTGCCCTTTCATGCGAAGCGCCGCCTCCTGGAGATAGAGATCTCCGATGTGATGGCCATAACGGTCGTTGACCTGCTTGAACTCGTCGAGGTCGATATAGATCAGCCCAAAGATCGAGGCGTGGGCGCGCGACTTTTCGATTTGAGCGTCCAACAGCTTGTCGAGCGAGAACCGATTGTCGATGTCGGTCAGTTGATCGAACTCCGAGCGGTGCAGCAGATCGGCATAGAGGCGGCGCGTTTCGATGGCCAGTGTAGCCATTCCTGCCCCCATGGACAGGGCTTCAGCCTCCCGGGCCTCGGGTGCGGATTCCGGCTTGAAGGCTGCAAAGAGGGTGCCAAGTGGGGGGCCCGAACGCGCCGGAATCTCTTCCTCCACAACACGAAAACTCATCGGGTCGAATGGCACGGTCCCCAGGCGCGCGCCTTCGGCGACCTGGCACCATGAGGGCGCGCCACCGAGTTTGAAGCTGACCAATTCGGCGATCTGCTCCATGATCTCCATCAAGGGGCGAGCACCGTTGATGTCCTCGAGAATGCGGCTGCGCCGATGTTCGATGGCGGCCAGAGACGCGGCCTGTCTCCGCATTCTGCGTTCGATGGTCCAGGCCCTGGCGCCCACCGCTACGATCACGATGATTAGCCAAGTGACCACCAGAGTCAGATTGCGGACGTTGAGCAGCGACGGGCGGGCTACCATCTCGATATCTTCCGGCGACCGCATCAGAATATCGAAAGGGACTTCACGGCCAAAAGGATTGGCGTTCTGCAGGACGCAGATGCCGGTCACTTTGACTCGCGCGCCAAGCGAAAGCTCCTTCAAAGGCGCTGGTTTGGCGCTTCCCACCGCGGAATGCCGGAGGATGGCCGAGAAAATCTCCCCGTCGGAAATCAAGACGTATTCATCTTGGGACGCCTCTCGAACCTCCGACACCACCTGCCCCTCCAAGGAGACGAGATCGAAGACGTTGCGGCTGGCAGTCAACTGGCTACGGGTAACCGGCAGAGGCTGCACGGGATGGTAGGCGGGCGCTTCCTGCACTTCGCCTCCGGTAAGTGTCAGAAATCCAAAATGGGCATCGGGAAAGCCCACCACATCCGCTTCGTTTCCGACTTGCAGCGGCTCCTCCATGGATGTCATGATCCAGAGACTCTTGGGGCCATTCTGAAGCACGATGGCGGACCCTGCCTGATAAAAGGTGATCGTCCCGTGGACCCGGACCCTGGCGCTGGAATCTTTCACATGATAGGTATTCAGAACCTGATCCATCTCGATCAGCGGCAACTTCCAGGGGTCCCTTTCCGGTCCCTTGATCACCTTGATGTCATCCAGTGAATGAACGGCGAGCCCCACCCCGGTGTGCTGCATTTTGCCGTCGAATCGGGCCGAGGCGACACCGACCACCTCAACCTCGGCATCCAGCAGTGGATTCGGCACCCTCCGATCGCCACTATTGACGTAAGCGTCTAGGATTCCGCCGTCCGAAAGCAACTGCATGTGGGTCGTCAACTGGCCGGAACTAATAACAGGGTCGGCGCTAAGCACCTTGGCGCGGACCGTCACAAGCATGCAGTCCCGCTCGGACCGGATCAGTTGATCGAAATTGGCAGGGGTAGGCGTGGGCCGGGAACCGTGCCCAAGCACAGTAACTGCATCGGCGGAAACAATGGGACGGAAACTGTCATGTACTGTTCCCCGGATGAGGACCCGATCTCCCGGGGTCATCCTGAATTCGGGCTTTGCCCAGACGTAGATCGCAACGTCTCCGTCCTGCACAAACAACGTGGTCTCATAGGCGCGGCGGTAGGTGACTGTGGCCTCGAAAGTCACTTGGGGAGACTTTGCCGCCTCAGCATGGCTGAGGGCATGAATCGCCTGGAGGGTAATCAGGGGAGTGGCTGCCGCGGCCCAAGACGTCAAGGCGCCTGCTACAGCGATCAAGGCAGCAAACTTGTTCATTAGGCAGATTCCAATCTTGCGCGTCTTGTACTGTCTGGCCCAACCGTGTTATCGGCAGCAAAGACAACAAAATGATTCATTGTCCTAAGCAAGACGAACCCGGTTGTCGCGATCCGGTCCGGGGCTGGCCGCGACTCGCCGCAGAATCGCCTTCGGGTGCAGAGAGCCTTGTTGTGACCTGGAGCGCTGCGATTCAGAACTCGTCGCGAGCTTTATCGTGGTTCCCTGAACTTGTGAGCAGCGATTGACCGGAATCGCGCTGAAAAGGATCTCGCCGCATGGGAATCGCTTCAGATCGAATCGCCCTATGCAAGCCTCTGGCAGTTGAGGTCGCGAAGCCGCCAGTTATGGCATGGAGGCTTCTTTCTTGGTGACCTCCGATCAAGACAATGTCTTGAAACATACCCTCTGCAAGTCTTTGATTCCTCGAAGTGAACGGAAGTGTCTATAATCGTGGCCAACTATGATTCTTCCGCGACGGCGTTTTCTTGGATCTTCATTGTTCGTGCTCGGTAGCGCTCTCACTGACGCTCTGGCAACCCCTCTTTGGAAGTGGAAGAATTCCTTTCTGCTGGAATCCCGAGTTTCGAATGCCGGGGATGCGCCGGTTCAATTTGTGGATGTGGCGCAGCAGGCTGGACTTACGATTCCCAACGTGTGGGGAGGGATTGACAGTAAGCGCGTCATCATTGAGACCAAGGGAAGCGGGCTGGCCTTTTTCGATTACGACCAGGATGGGTGGCTCGATATCTATCTCAGCAATGGGAACCGGTTCGGTGCACAGTGGCCTCGCGGGAAAGCACCGACCACGCATCTTTACAAGAACAACCGGGACGGAACCTTTACCGATGTCACGGAGAAGTCGGGACTGGGGCGCACCGGTTGGCAGACAGGGGTCTGTGTAGGCGACTATGACAATGATGGCTGGGATGACCTGTTCTGCACGTTCTGGGGTCATAACATCCTTTTTCATAACAATGGAAATGGGACCTTTACCGATGTCACCCACAAGGCGGGTCTCAGCCAAGAGAAGGGCCGTTGGGGAACCGGTTGCACGTTTCTGGACTACGACCGCGATGGCCATCTCGATCTATTTGTCTGTAACTTTATCAAGCTCGATCCCGACAAGCCTCCGTCTCCCGAAGACATGAGCTTCTGCCAATGGAAGGGTGTACCAACGATGTGCGGCCCGCGCGGTCTGCCCGGCGAGACCAACCTCCTGTATCACAACAACGGCGATGGAACCTTTACCGACGTAACGGAAAAGGCGGGCATTCTCAAGCCCGGCCCGCGCTACTCGATCACGGCTGTCTCATACGATTTCGATAACGACGGCTGGCCTGACATCTATGTGGCGGTGGACTCGGAACCCAGTATTCTGTTCAAGAACAACCAGGACGGCACCTTCACGGATGTCGCGGTGATGGCTGGCTGCGCCTACAACGAAGACGGGCACGAGCAGGCAGGAATGGGCATCGGTGTGGCCGACTACGACTGCGACGGGTGGCTGGATATCTTCAAGACCAACTTCGCCGACGACACCTCAGACCTCTATCACAACAACGGCGATGGAACATTCAGCGATCTCTCCTTCGTGTCCGGCATCGGCATCAACAACAACTATGTAGCTTGGGGTTGCGGCTTCGTCGATTACGACAACGACGGCTGGGCCGACATTGTGCAGATCAACGGGCATGTATATCCGGAGATCGATCATTATAACTTCGGCGAGACATTCAAGAATCCGCGGCTGGTGTACAAGAATCTGGGGAACGGTCGATTCAAGGATGTGTCGGCCGAGATGGGGCCGGGTATCAGCGAGCGATTTTCGAGCCGGGGCGCTGCGTTCGGCGATTACGACAACGATGGTGGCATGGACATTCTGGTCCTGAACATGAACGACTTGCCATCGCTGCTGCACAACGTGGGAGGCAACAAGCAGAACTGGATCAAGTTGAAGTTAGTTGGAACCAAGTGCAATCGCACCGCCATCGGGGCGCGAGTTCGGGTGGTCACCGGCAAGCACATACAAATGGATGAGGTGCACAGTGGCACCAGCGTGATGTCGCAAAGCGACCTCCGGCTGCACTTCGGCCTCGGCAAGGTCGATACGGTCGATCTCATTGAGGTCAAGTGGCCTACCACGCAGCAAACGGAGCAGTTCAAGCAGGTCAAGGCGAATCAGATTCTCACTATTCGTGAAGGGCATGGCATCGTGGCTACCTTCAATCCGCGGTTGCATTAGGCGGCACCCTGGAGTCCTCGACGCTCACTTGGCCGCCGGAACCACCGATTGGCCCTGGACCACGACCAGAAATTGTTTTACCTCTCGCCGCTGGCGCTCGACGGCGTCGGCTTCCCGTTTCTTGATTTGATCGTGAAGCAGAAACTCCTGCCTTGCTTTGGCTTGTTCGCCGAGCCGGTCATAGGCTACACCCAGACGGTAATGAGCCTCAGCCAGTTGCGGGTTTGCTTCGATCGCTTTCGAGTATAAGTCGATGGCCCTGTCGAAATTGTTCTGGGACGAATAGAGGACACCCAATTGCAGATATGCTTCACTGCACTTGCCATCAAGGGCAACCGCCTTCTTCAGGAGCGATTCTACATTGCTTCGATCCGTCGATGGTTGCTTGCCCTTCCAAAGAGCCATCGCGTAGAAATAGTTGGCTAGCGCATTGGCCGGTTCCTGGTTGACGAACCGCGCCAGCTTTTGCTCCACGCACGGCAATGGGCTCGGTGCAGCGATCGCGATTTTTCCCATAAAGATGTAGGGTTCGGGGTCGTATGGGTCCAAATCGGACGCCTCGCAAAGCCGTTGCGCGGCCTCGTTGTAGAGAGCTCCTGTGAAGAGCGCAGTGCCAAGTGCAGTCCGCATTCGGGCAGATGCGGGAAATGCCTTCGCACCTTGCTCGAATACATCTCGTGCTTGCCAAATTGCTCGATGGAGCAGCAATTCAGAGCCCCATTCGAAGTAGTTCTGCTCATTTGGATCGAGGCGGACCGCCTGTTCGAACTCATGCACCGCGGTTAGCGGATCGCCCGACTTCTCATCACGCTCGCCTGCCAGCCGATGTGAGACTCCTTCGGCGGAGTGGACGTGAGTCGCCGAAGGCGAATTGGAGGGTCCGCTTCCCGGTTTGAGTGTGAGCGTTTCGCGCGTGAGCGCTTCGCTTGCCCTGAGACTCACATCCGATCCGTGGCCGCCGGCAGCCGTCCAGTCGGTCACTCCGGCTATTGTGAAAGTTGGCTTGTCGGCAAATTCCATAGCCTCTGTCGAAGACACCGGCGCCTTGAAGTCCCCCGGACAATTCTTGTCTCTCCTGCTCGAAAGGACCAGATCGATTGGTTCGATCTCGCGACTGGGCAAAGTGACAGCAATAGGAGCAGCGCAGAACTCCGGGGTGTCGGCACTGAGAAGGTAACTGCCGGCGGAAAGGGAAGGGTACTTGAAGTAGCCTTCCTGGTCGGTCTTTGCTTCGATGGTGCTCAAAGGATCTCGTTGTTCAAGCCGGACCAGGGCATTTGCAATTGGTTCTCCGGCTGAGTTGTGGACGGAGCCCCGAATCACGGTGTTTTCCTGGACAAGCTGAGAAGCTTGCTGCGCAAAGGACACAAAACACGTCGCTGTTGTCGCAATAACCGTCCACACCGCGCAGCCAATAACCCGGCTGCTGACCGTTCCAGATCGATTCCGCGACTTGGGGTAGTGCTTTGCCATGTAATTTGTCCTGAAAAGCCAATTGCCGCTCCAGACCATTTTCTCGTGCTCCGATCTCCAGACGTTGGGCTCAAGTTTTGCTAAGCGATCCAAGTGCGCAAAGCCTGGACCAGCCGTTCAAGCGGCACCGCCTCTGCTTGGTTCGGCCATTCAAACTCGGGAGGCGCAACCAGATACGCCTGGGACAGACTCTCGGCGATACAAATGCACCCGGTCGATCGCCGGTATTCCTCAAAGCGGCTGGCAGCGAGCCAGATATAGAGCGCCAGCATCTGCGAAGCTCCGATCGGCCATTTTGGCGGTTCGGCCACCGCGCAGAGCGTCCACCATCACGGCGCGCTGGACGCTCCGGCCTTCGCTGAAAACACGAACTGTCTTACCTCGGCGCGCTCCTTGTCCACTTCGGCCAGGTGTTGGGCACGCAGTTGCTGATAGATCGCGAACTCCTTCTGCGCCAGATCCTTCTCTCCGACATGTACATAATCCTGTCCAAGCCGGTAATGGGCATCGGAAAGATTCGGGTTGAGTTCCAGGGCGCGCACATATTCCGGGACCGATTCTTCGTATCGATGCTGGTCCGCAAGGAGATTCCCCAACTGCACATGCGCCTCGGGTAAAGTCTGGTCAAGGGCAATCGACCTTTGCAGCAGAGACACGATCGTCTTCAGGTCAAGATCGGAGTCTTCAATCCGCTTTCCCTTCCACATACTCATGGCATAGTAGTACTGCGCCAACGCATTCGTAGGCTTCAGCTCTGCATACCGCTTGAATCTTTGAATGACGGCATCGGCTTGGCTGGGCGAACTGTCATAGGCCTTGGAAAGAAAGAGGTAACAGCGCGCGTCGGACGGATCGAGATCGGCAGCCACCAACAGTGCCTTTACCGCCTCGTCGTACTTGCCTCGCAAATCCAGCGCCATGCCCAGGCCGATCATCATGCGGGGTGAGTTCGGGTAACGCCGAGTGGCTTCCTGGAAGACAGCGATTGCGGCTTCATAGGTTCGATGCAACAGCAGTTCGCTGCCCCAATCGAAGAGATTCTCCTCGCTTGGATCCATGTGCGCGGCGGCCTCGAATTCGTTTGCAGCATCCAGGTACTTGCCATCCTTCTCTTCGATCTGAGCAAGCAGGTTGTGCAATTCGCCGGCGTCTTTCTGTCGCACCAGGCCCTGCACAATCTGCCTGGCCTCGTTCAGTCGGCCGGTTAGATAACAGACCATCGCAAGATCGTACCCGTTGTCGTAGGAGCCTGGTCTGATTTGCTGGGCCCGTTCGAGAAGCGGAAGTGCCTCGGTGGTCTTGCCTGACTGAATATAGAACTCGCCCAGATTATGGTTCGCGTTGAAGTCTCGAGGCTCCAGATCGAGGGCCTTCTTGAACTGCTCCCCGGCTAGGTCCGCTTTGCCGGCATGCAGGAGACATGTGGCCAACGTGGTTCTTGCCAGAGTCGAATTCGGATTCAGCCGAACAGCTTCTTCAAGATGCTCGAGTCCTCTTGTATCTTGCGAAAGCGAAGTGTACGCCTGACCCAGTAGTTCATGAATCTCGAAACTTCCTGGCGCATACGGCAAGAGAAGTTCCAGCTGGGCGGCAGCTTCGGAGGACCGCCCTGCGTCGAATAAGGCCACTGCGGCCTGATATTGGCGATCGAGCTTCAGCTTGTCCGGTGACTGCGCCGGGGCCGCGCAAACAAGGAACGCGCACAGGAGCAGGCAGGAAAAATCGAACATCTTGCTCACAGTTACCCCCTGTAATCGCCGCGTGAAAAAAACGTTACGCAGAAAGCAAAGCCCCGGAATGGCACCCTGGAGGCGTGCCATTCCGGGGCGAATTCATTCTAGCTCAGTAATACAGCTTCAGAGCAAATTGAATTTGTCGCGGATCATAGGGTGCATCGCGCGTGGATCCAATTTCGCCGAAGCCTCCAACCCCGTTACCTGCTGGAACGGAAGTGTAGTTGCCGGAGTTCGAAATGGCAACCACGCCGTTGCCGCCGAAGTTCGGAGCATTGAAGTTCGGATGGTTGAGAATGTTGAAGAATTCGGCTCGGAATTGCATCGAGATTCTCTCGTTAAACTGAATGGCTTTGAATGCCGAGAAATCGAGCCTGTGGAATCCCGGTCCGGTCGTGGTGCCGTTGTAACCACCCAGAATGTTAGCCGAAGTGGTCACGCATCCCGTCGGTGTCGGAGGGCTGACTCCGAGCTCGCACGGTTGCGTAAAGGCCCCAGGGTTCCCAAACCAATTCAGCTTCCCGTTCGCGTCGGTGTGAAGTCCGAGTTTTTGGCTCTGCCCAGCAACTGGAAGATCGAAGCAGTTGGTTCCTGAGGTCGTCGATTGCGGACAGCTTAGAGTAATCGGCTGGCCGCCCTGCAGCGTAGTGATCCAGTTGACGGCCCATCCGCCGAGTGCGGCATTGGCGAATCCTCCCGTGTTCAGGAAGCGCTTGTCTTTGCCGAACGGTAGTTGATATCCGCCGCTGAAGTGGAAAACCTGGCGAAGGTCGAAATCGGCCAGCCCCCGATCGAAGCTTGGACCGAGGCCCGGTACCCAGGGTGCGCGGTAACCACCGGTACTTCCTCCGTTCAGCAGGTCTCCGGCGTCGGAAAGCGTCTTGGACCAGGTGTATGTGAGCAGATACGACAGGCCGCTGGAGAATTGCTGCTCCAGCTTGGTTTGCAACCCGTTGTACGTGCTGGTGCCGATTGTCCTCTGATAGCTGCCGCCCTGGCCGAAGTCTGGGAAGGGAACAGTTCCCGGTGTGTGCGCGTTTACCGGAGAAGTTGTTGGTGCGCCGTAAGGCAGGATCGCCGTTACATCGTTGTCGCCAATGCCTGCCTGCAGGTTCTCGCCGTGAGTCAACACGTACGATGCCTGGACGGAAAGGGTGCGGCTGAGCGAATACTGCAACGTGGCGTTGGCGCTCATCGTCAGTGGGGTTTTGTAGTCGAACTGAAGCCCTTGCAACCCCAGACCGGAAGCGTTCACCTGGGTGGGGGTGAAAGAGATGCAGGAGAAACCTGCTTCAAGGGTTGCAGTCCCGCCTGGGCCCGCAGTCGGACATCCGGCAAACGGTGTGCCGTAGCTCACCGGTGCTACCGTCGGATTAGGTCCAAGCACCTGGTAGTTGAAGTTGTAGACGAAGGGATAGTTTTCGCCGATGTTCGGTCCGTATCCCTGGTTTTCGAACGAGTTGTAGAAAACACCGAATCCTCCGCGAGCAACCAATTTCGGATTGACCTGGTACGCGAATCCGACGCGGGGAGCAAAGTTGGCCTTTTGTGTCTGAAGCAGTCCATTGCCCCATTTGTCGGTTTCGCGCAAGGCGATGCCGTCCGCGGCCAGCAAATCGAGAAATCCGTTCCCGGCAAGGCTTGGGTTGTTTGCCGTAGATGATAGAGCCCGATTGTCTTTCCCTGAGGCCGGGATGAGGTACTCGGGCAGATAATCCGGAGGCCCACTTTGCACGAAGTTGGCTTGTCCGCCGTTCGCCTCGCCGATCGGTCCGAAGTAATCCCAACGCAGCCCTAGATTGAGGGTCAGCTTCGGAGTCACTTTCCAGTCGTCCTGGAGGTAGGCTGCGGTGTAGTTCTTCAAGTCGTAGGTTTTGCTGATGTTCGACGCGCGGACATCGTCCGAGCCGCCCGAATAGTTGAAGGCCACCGAACTCGGGATCGTCTCGCCCTCCGAGTTTGCGCTGTCGAGCGCGGGCGGAATCAGGATTTGAGCGATCGCGGTCTGGTTGCTATTGTTGCCGGGAATATCTGTGAATTGGCCGGTATAGTCAAAAGCACCACGCGACCATGCCGGTTGCAAGGTGGAGAACTTCACATGCTGGACTTCAATGCCCATTTTGAAGTTGTGTCTGCCATAGATCTTGGTGAAGTCGTCAGTGACCTGAAGCGTCTGGCTTACCTCGTCCGACGGCAGGAAGTTGTTGCTCCCCAGGTTAGACAAGTCGTTGAAGGTAAAGTTGGGAAGGCCCCCATTTTCCGCCACTTGCTGGATACCCTGGATTCCAAACTGCGCCGGAATGCCCGTGGTGGCGCCGTCCGGTCCGAACCGCGTGGTGTGAAGGTGGGCAAATCCACCGCGCAGTTGATTGATGGTGTTCTGAGTAAATACGTGAGTCCATGCAGCCACCGCCTGAGCGGATTTCGCAGTCTGAATGCCTTCCTGGAATGCGCCGCCGTCGGCGATGCCTCCAAACGGCCCTGGGATGTACTGCGGGTCGTCCACGTAGCTGAAGCGGGCGAAGATCTGCTCTTTCTCTGTGGGGTTGAAGTCCTCGCGGGTGTCAAAAGAGTTGGCGTGCTCGAACAAGTTGGGGCTCGCCCCGAAGTTGTTGGTGACCGATGAAGTCGTCGGCGCCGGATACAGGTTCAATAGCTTGACGGCGTTGGGATCGATCCGGCCAGACGGAAGTTGATTGAGTCCTGGGCATGAGGCAAGAGTCGGTGCCGTCTGCCCGGCGCCATTGCACGTCTGGATGCCAAACGGATCGCGCACGAAGCCTGTGGTCGTGGCTGCAATTCCGGTGACGGGGTCTACGGCTCCGGCAGTCACCGACCGCGTAGTAGCTGGATCCAGAATTGTGCCCGGAACGATCATACGCCCCAAAGCATCGGGCCTAGCTGTTCCGCCCATTCTGTCGGTGAGGTTGGTGTACCCACTGGAGCGTTCCGCCGCAGTCGGCACGGAAAGTCCAGATGCCGTGTTGCCCTGGACACGCCGCTTGCCCTCATAGTCACCGAAGAAGAAGAGCTTGTTCTTGACAATCGGACCGCCGGCAGTGGCACCAAATTGATTCAGCCGCAGTTCGCCTATCTTGATGTTGTTGTTGTTTTCGAACCAATCGGCAGCATCCAACTTGTCGTTGCGGAAGAACTCCCACACCGCCCCATGCAGACTGTTGGTTCCGGATTTGATGGTTGCATTGAGAACCGCTCCTGCCGAACGCCCCAATTCCGCGCTGAAATCCGCCGTTTGCACTTTGAACTCCTGGATTGCATCCAATGGCGGAAGAATGACGAAGTTGGTGCCGTTCAGGAAGTCGACGGCGTTGGAGTTGTTGTCGATGCCGTCAAGCAGATAGTTGTTTTGGGCCGGCCGCAGGCCATTTGCCGAAAAAGCCCCTGACGCAGCGTTGCCGCGCGTGTCGGCCTGTGGCGTTTGCATACCTGCGCCGAGTTGTGCAAGGAAGGTAAAGTTGCGCCCGTTCAGAGGCAGACTGTTGACACTCTCCTGTGTCACCACCTGCCCGACTGAGGCTTCTTCGGTTTGGAGCAAAGGAGGAGCGGTCGTTACCTCGATGGTTTCGGTCGCGGCGCCAAGTTTAAGTTGAATGTTGACGAGGAGAGTCTGTGCGACGAGAACTGTGAGGTTCTGTTGGGTCGTCTTGGAGAACCCTTTCGCTGTAGCGGACACTGTGTAGTGCCCGGTTCTGACCGGCGAAAAGGTGTATCCGCCTGTGCTGTTTGCTCTGGTTTGCAAGGTGATTCCCTGATCTGTATTCATCAATGTGACTTGCGCATTGGGAACCACCGCCCCGCTGCTGTCCATCACTGTACCGGTGATGGAGCCTTCATCCACCTGGCCTAAAGCATATGGACTCTGGATCAGGAGGAAGCACAAGCATGTGAGAGTTGCGTAGCCAAGGGCTTGTATCCAACCTGCGAAGTTGCGATCAAAGGCCATCCGGGTATCCTCCTCTTTCTCATTTACGCCACGGTCATCTGGTTGAGGGGAATTGGACCACTCCGATCCTGTCTGTAAACGATTTCATCCGCTTGCATTCGTCTCTGTTGAAAACGTCTACATCGATGTGCGAAGGACATTAGTCCACTCTCAGATCTGTTGTCAACCAAAAGTTGTAGATTTTTTGTCCGCCAACAAGATCCCCACCCACCTGGAGCAGGCCTGTACCCCGCTGAGACGACATATGCCTATTTCTCTCAGCGATTTGCATCCAAACCACGGAGCGAGAATCCACTCCCCACCTTCCGCCGGCGGGGTAAAGAAGCATCCGAGTATCATTGAAGGAAATTGATCCGGATATGAAGTTTATTTTGTATTGCAATTGGATTCGGGCTGTTTTCCACAAACGAGGCCCGCCGCGCTTTTCTAAGTTCAACGTTTTCAACCCGTTTTGCGCATCTGCGCCAGGAGGCGGCCCCCAGCGCCTTGGGGAGATCCTCGCCTTGGTGCTATGATGCGGACACCTTGTCGGTCTTGCGGATTTCTCTAGCATGATGTCGCGCACCAAAGTCGAGCACACATCACTGTCAAGGCGCGCCCTCCTCAAAGGCTTCGGGTTAGCGCCCTTGCTGCTGCATTCTGCGCCATTTTTCGGGGATTCGATCTGGCTCGATCCTCCTGAGACTGCGAGGGACCACACAACCTATCCCCCTTTTTTCGATCTCCGGCTTGCTCCGCACTACCCCGTCAAAACTCCATTGGACGATGTTATTCGCCTCGCAGCTCCTGGGTCCGATCAGTACGACACTGAGAGATATGCCTTCGAAATCGAGCTACTCCTTCAACAATGGAGCCAAGCGCTGAAGCAAATGGCCGACGCTGGATCGGTCTTGTCCAAGTTACTGGATCCGGCTCTTCGCGCCTCTTCCCTCATCCCAGTTCAAGTGATTCTGCTGCGTTCCGGAAATGGGATCGAAAGTGCCAAGAGGTTGTTCTCCGCTCCAGCGCTAACGGGGAAGGAAAGATTTCTAAAGGAGATCCAAATCTGGCTGGGGCAACTCGCGCGCGTGGAAACTGCCGAATTCGAGATTTACGCTATCGAGAAGATTGCCGCCGAGCCTCTGACAGTTCTCATTGAGATTCGGTATGATCTGGTCGCAATCCGAACCGACGAGGCGCGAGAAGAGCGGGTGGGGTCGTGGCGTACACAATGGTCGTTGGGTGGATCCAGAACCTGGACCGTTTCCAACTGGGAGGCAAGCGAGGAGATACTCAGCGTTGCGTTCGGGCCGATGTTCATCGATACTTCCCAGCAGGCATTTGGCGCTCAGACATCCTACACCGAACAGATGCTCCGTGGGGCAGACTACTGGCGCACCGTCCTCGATGGCGCCATCGGTTTTGACGTCTACTGTAACAACGGAGTAGCTGCGGGCGACTTCGACAACGACGGGTTCGACGATCTCTACATATGTCAGCCCGCAGGACTGCCGAACCGGCTTTATCGCAACCGGGGCGACGGTACCTTCGAGGATGTTACGGATAAAGCCGGCGTCGGCGTGCTCGACAACACAGCCTGCGCCCTGTTTGCCGACTTCGACAACCGCGGGCTCCAGGATCTACTCGTTGTATGCGGCACAGGCCCCCTGCTCTTTCGCAATCAAGGCAACGGTATGTTCGTACTCAAGCGTGACGCTTTCAAGTTCGAGCATCCGCCTCAAGGCACATTCACGCATGCGGCAATCGCAGATTACGATCGTGATGGGCGCCTCGACATCTATCTCTGCACCTATATGTACTATCTTGGGCTCGACCAGTATCACTATCCTATCCCCTACTTCGACGCCCGCAACGGTCCTCCCAATATCCTGTTCCACAACGAAGGGAACGGGGCGTTTGTTGAAAGAACGCAGGCCGCCGGATTGAACGTCGATAACGATCGCTACAGCTTCTCGTGCGCCTGGGGCGACACGAACGCGAACGGCCTGTCAGACCTTTTTGTAGTTAACGACTTTGGCAGTTCCCAGCTATACCGCAACAACGGCGACGGGACATTCACAGTCGTTTCTCACCAGGCCCAGGTTGAAGGCGTCGGTGCAGGAATGAGCTGCGCATGGTGCGACTTCGACAACGACGGCCATCAGGATGTATATGTTCCAAGCATGTGGGAAGCTGCCGGTCAAAGGGTCTCAGGGCAAAAGCAATTTCACGAGAAGGCTCCTGAGGAAATCCGCGCCCTTTACCGACGCCACGCCCGAGGGAACGCCCTCTACCGCAATCAGGGGGACGGCACCTTTCGGAACATTGGGAAGCAAGCTGGCGTCGAGATGGGCCGCTGGTCCTGGTCTTCGGATTTTTGGGACTTCGATCACGATGGCTACTCCGACCTCTACGTCGCGAATGGCTATCTTTCAGGGGTTGATCGGAATGATCTGGCCAGCTTCTTCTGGCGCCAGGTGGTCGCCAAATCCTCCGAGGATTCGACCGGCGCCTTGGCCTACGAGCGGGGGTGGAGTGCCATCAATGAACTAGTCCGGTCGGACCATACATGGCATGGCTATGCAAGAAATGTCATGTTTGCCAACAACCGCGACGGAACTTTCTCTGAGGTCTCCGGTCCGGTTGGTTTGGATTTCATCGAGGATAGCCGTACCTTTGTACTGGCCGATATTGACCACGACGGTCGCCTTGAAGTGATCCTCAAGAATCGCAATGCGCCTCAATTGCGCGTGCTCCACAACGCCATGAAGGATATTGGCAACTCAATTTCCTTTCGACTGCGAGGGACAGAGAGCAATCGCGACGCCATTGGGGCCTCAATTACGCTTGAAACCGGGACACTTCGTCAAACCAAATACCTGCAAGCAGGAACAGGATTCCTGGCCCAGCATTCAAAGGAGGTTTTCTTCGGCATCGGGACTTTCGAGGGAGCCATTCAGGCCACGATCCGCTGGCCCAACGGCCGGTCCCAGGTTTTTGGGCCCCTCTCTGCGAATCACCGCATCGAAATTGTGGAAGGCTCGGCTGCCTTTGGCACCAAGCCATTTGCACCCCCCGGTCAAGCGTATGCAGGAGCGGGGCCGCAGCCGGATTTGGACCCGCTGCCGTTACAAGTAGGCACATGGCTCATCGATCCTCTCAAGGCGCCAGAATTCTCCTTGCCAGATCTCGACGGCAACATGCATTCGCTCGCCTCGCTGCGTGGTTCGTATGTGCTTCTTCACTTCTGGGCCTTCCAGACGGCCATGGCCGTCGTTCAGTTGAAGGGTCTTCATCGTCACCAGCCGGATTTCTCCTCGGCACACCTTGAAACCTTGGCCATAAACGTCGATGTGCCGAATCAGTTGCCATCGGCGCGTTCCTTCGCAGCGCGGGCGCGCCTCTTATTTCCAATCCTCTTTGCAACCGAGGAAGTGGCGGGGATCTATAACATCGTCTACAGGCATCTCTTCGATCGCCGCAGGGACCTGGCGATCCCCAGTTCTTTTCTGCTCGACAGGGAAGGCGTGATCGTAAAGGTGTATCAAGGGGAGCTTGACCCGAAACAGGTACTGGCTGACGTCCAATCCATCCCAACTTCGCGGGATTCCCGCATGCAAAAGGCTCTTCCGTTTCCCGGGACAACCTACCAGAGCCCGTTTCTGCGCAACGCGTTCACTTATGGCGTCGCCATGTATCAGCATGGTTACCTGGAGCAGGCCGAAGCTTCGTTTCAACAGGTCGTCGCCACCAATCCTGCAGATGCAGACGGCTACTACAACCTCGGAACGCTCGCTCTCCGAAGGAATGACTTCCTCCAAGGTCGCCGTTATCTTGAGAGGGCTTTGGAGTTGCGACCGGACTACCCAGAGGCGTTGAATAACCTGGGTATGATTGCTGCTCAGGGAGGCCGGCCCGACGAAGCCATTCGGAACTTTGAGCGGTCACTGCTACTGCGCCCACGCTATGCCACCGCATTGCTGAATCTAGGCAATGTCTATCGCCGTAAAGGCGCCTATGCCAATGCCCAGGAAGTACTTCTTCGGGCCTCAGGCATCCAGCCGGACGACCCCGAGGTTAATTACAGCATTGGAATGCTTTTCGCTCAGCAGGGCGAACTTGGGCCGGCATCGGAGTATCTTGAGAAAGCAATTGCCTTAAAACCGGACTATCCTGAAGCGCTGAACAACCTGGGAGTCATTTTCGTCCGCAACCATGAAGAATCAAAAGCTGAGGAACAGTTCAAGGCCGGCATCCGTTCAGCACCGTCCTACGATCAGTCTTATCTCAACCTGGCGCGCCTTTACACCCTGGAAGGCGACAAACAAAGAGCTAGAGATGTGTTAGCCGCTCTGCTGAAACTCCAGCCGCACAATCCGGCTGTTGCCGAGGAACTGGATAAGTTGAAGTGAGACACGGAAAGCTTTTCGATTCTCTGTAAGGAGCGTTCGGTGATGGGGAACGGATTCTCAACTCTGTACACATCCAACTCGTTCAGGCGGCGGTTGTCTCAGAGCTTTTCAATCGCCGTTATTGCGGTACTGACTATCATGATTCAGGCCCAGCAGCCGCCCAGACGGAATCCCTCGTCCTTGCGGCAGGCGGAAGCATTGATCCAGGCAGCTCATCTTGATGAGGCAAAAGTCGTCCTGCTGACGGAACTACAGAGAAATCCATCCAGTGTAGAAGCCTATAACTTGCTGGGGATCATTGAAACCAGTCGCCAAGACTATCCTGACGCGTTGGCATCATTTCAGAAAGCTCTGCATCTGGCTCCCAATTCTTCCAAGACCCATAACAACCTCGGAAACCTTTATGTCGAGCAGAAGGACTTTGGCTCGGCCGAAAAGGAGTTCCGTACGGCCTTGCGCCTCGAACCGGCAAATCAGGACAGCAATTACAACCTGGGTGTCCTGCTGATGGCTAGAGGGGCTTCGGCAGAGGCTATTCCTCGGCTGCAGCGAGTGCATCCGCCTACTTTGGCCGCGAGCTTCAACCTGATCCGTGCCTATCTTCAAACTGGACACGTCGCACAAGCATTGCAGCTTGCAACGCAACTCTCCGCCCAAAACCGAAACAGCTTGAAGGTCCACTTTTCGCTGGCGGCGATGCTCGCATCCGAGAAGCAGTACAAGCCAGCCCAAATCGAGCTTGAAAAGGCCGATGCCCTTCAGCCTGAAACTTTCGAGATTCTTTACGACCTCGCCCAGGCGTATCTTCGCGGCGGAGACAACGCCAGGGCTGAATTGACGTTGAATCGAGCCCTCAAGCTGAAGCCCGATTCTCCCGAAGCCCTCTATCTTCAAGCTCAGGCGCTTGCCAATGAAGCGCGTCCCCTGGATGCGCTTGACCTCCTCGTTCGCGCTCATAAGTTGGCTCCCGATAACCCGGATATTATCCTGCTGATGGCCCAGACGAGCATGTCCCAGAACTATTTTGAAGATGCAATCCCGCTGTTGGAGGCCGGGATCCAAATTACTCCCCTGCGGCCTGATTTGCGCGCAACCCTGGGTGAGTGTTACTTCATGGCGGGTAAGGTCGACAAAGCGATTCAAGAGTTCAAGAAGCTTTTCGAGATCGAGGGTTCTGCACGCTCCGAAGCATTCCTTGGGCTGTCTTACCGGAACCTGGGGCGCTTCGACGAGGCCCGGGAGTACTTTGAAAAAGGGCTCAAACTCGACCCGCACAACAGCACCTGTCTTTTCAATCTAGGATATATCGCCGAGCGACAGGGAAATACCGCGGAAGCGGAGGCCAGATTTCAGGAAACACTTCGAGCCACTCCGGGGTTTCCCGACGCCCTGCTTGAATTGGCTAACCTCCGCATACTTGGCGGCAAGCTGCCGGAAGCGGAGGAGTTACTTAGGAAATATGTTGGAGTCAGTCGCGACCCTGCCACTGGATATTACAAACTAGCCAAGGTTGAAAGAACGCTTCATGAGGCTGAAGCCGCCGACCGGGACTTGAAAGCCTTTCAGACATTGTCCAAAGATGCGTCCGTCGGCCCTTACCCCTATGAACACCTCTTCGATTATCTGGACAATCGCTCCAGACTCGCTCCGGGGGCGCGCATTCAACTGGATGTGGCAGATCTCACCGAACAGGTCAAGAACCACCCCGATCAACCGCAGAATCTTTACCTTTTGGCCGAGGCCTACTTGAAATCGGGGCGAATTGACGACGCCAAAGGGATCATAGAGCAACTCGACCGGATCAGTTCAGGTGATTACCGGACCCTGACCGGGGTTGGCGTACTGCTTGCCCGGTACCGTCAGTACGATGCGGCCGTCCAACATTTCCGTGCTGCAAACAAGGCAGACCCCGGATCGGACGACGTGAAATTCGATCTTGCCAACGCGTACTTCCGCAAGGGGCACTATTCAGATGCCTTGGAGACCGCGGAACAAATATCGGCGCAGGGGCGGGACGATGCCTATCTTGCATTGCTTGGCGACATCTACGCCCATCTTGGGCAGTCAGCTCGCGCCGAGCAGATATTTCAGGACGCAATCGCTCGCAATCCAGATAATGACCAGGATTATCTATCTCTGGCGCTTGTCCAATTTCGTGCAAGTGACGCAGCGTCAGCAAAGCAGACGCTCTTGAAGGGGCAGGCGCGCATTCCAGCCTCGGGCAAGATTCTTTGGGGGCTGGGTTTGGCGTCCGCCTTGGAGGGAAGCACAGCGGAAGCAGGCGAGCAATTCGAGCGAGCGGTGGACTTGTTACCGGAATGGCAGGGGAGTTATTCCACCCTTGGCGTCTTTTACTTTCAAACCGGACAGATTGCCAAAGCCAAAGAGGTGCTTGGCCGGTTCAAGCACAGCGATGCCAGCGGGAGCCTCGACGTCAACCGGATTGAGCGCTTCCTTGCCCAGGCGCCTGAAGCGCCCCCGGCTGGAACCGAACCAATGAGCGCGGCGAACCGTCAGCAGTTGCTGCAACTTGCACTAACTCTGGCGGATAGGACCCTATGACGCTTCGAATGGCCGGGACTCGGCTTCTTATGCTGCTTGCCATCAGTCAGTGCATGGCCGTTGCTCAAAGGACCGTCAAGGACCAAGACGCCCCTATTCCAGTTCAATACACCGACATTCGTAAAGCCGCGGGAATTACCTTTGTACAGGACTCGACTCAGACTGAGGAAAAGTACTATCTCGAAACCATGGGAACAGGCGTGGCTTGGCTCGACTACGACCAGGACGGACTCATGGATCTCTACTTTGTCCAGGCTGGCGCCACCGATGCGTACAAACCAGCCAGGCCCTTGCGATCGGCACTCTATCGGAACAACGGCGACGGCACCTTTACGGACGTAACTGAAAAGGCCGGGGTGGGAGGCGAAGGCCATTATGGTCAGGGTGTCGCGGTCGGGGATTTCGACAACGATGGATATCCCGACTTGTATGTCACCGGTTACGGACGCGCAGTTCTATACCACAACAATGGCAATGGCACTTTTACCGATGTTACCGCCAAGGCCGGAGTGGGCGACGAGGGACAGTGGTCTACGAGCGCAGCATGGATCGACTACGACAAAGACGGGTACCTGGATCTTGTTGTGACGAACTATCTTGACTGGACGCCCAAGAACAATCTCTGGTGCGGAGAGCTTGCGCCGGGGTATCGGTCCTACTGCAATCCAGGGAACTACCGGGGGCAGAAGACTCGGCTCTACCATAACAACCGCGATGGCACCTTTACAGACGTGAGTATGAAGTCGGGTTTGGGCATTCCGGAGTCCAAGGGGATGGGCGTGGTCGTGGCCGACTTCAACAACGACGGATGGCCCGATATCGCCATCGCCAACGATACCTGGCCGAACTTTCTGTTTATCAATAATCACGATGGCACTTTCACGGAAAGCGCCCTGATTGCCGGGTTGGCGGCGAGCGAGGATGGGCGCTACGAAGCGGGCATGGGCATCGACGCGGCCGATGTCGTTGGCGACGGCCGCATGGATGTATACATTACTCATCTGGACATGGAATTGAACCGTCTCTATCGCAACAACGGCGACGGCACGTTTACGGACGACACATATGCCTCCGGTATCGGCAACAAGGCGATGCTGCTGAGCGGCGTGGCCGCCAAATTCATTGACTACGATAACGATGGGTGGCCGGACATCGTGCAAGCCAACGGCGCGATGGTGGATAACGTCAAGTTATACCACAGCGAGGTCTCGTACAAGGAGCCTCTTTTGATGTTCCGTAACCTGGGGAACGGGCATTTCGAGAAAGTTTCCGATTCACTTGGACCTGACTTTGTTCGGCCTATTGCCGGGCGCGGATTGGCTACGGCGGATTTCTTCAACGACGGCGCAGTGGGTCTCGCTGTGGTCGATCGCGGGGACTATCCGGTACTTCTGCGCAATGATGGCGGCAATGCAAATCACTGGCTTGAGGTATTGTTGGTCGGCACCAAATCGAACCGCGATGGGCTAGGTTCCTTGCTCAAGTTGACCTCGGGTGAGTTTGTGCGAATTGAACAATCCAAGGGCGGATCGAGTTACATGTCGGCCAGCGACCCGCGCATTCATTTCGGCCTGGGCAAACGAACCAAGATCGATTCCCTTGTCATCACGTGGCCAAGTGGGCACGTGGATACGCTGACGAATGTTCCCATCGATCAGATTGTTGCCATCAAAGAAGGCATGGGATTGATCCAGCGCAGTTTCCCGAAGGTGCCGCGCCATTGAGGGTGCAAAGAAATGGGAAGGGCGGGCGGCCACGTTGGCGCGCCCCGCATTTGTCTTCATGCGACCTCAGGAGGTGCCGCTGCCACCTGGATTTCGTGGAGCTGGTATTGCGGTGCGGCCAAACCCGAGGCCAGCATGGAGGCCATCAACAGCCGGGCGTTGCTGCTGGCCACGGTGGGCAGAACCATCCGGCATACGGGCCAAACGACGCTCTATCTGACCCCGATGCACGCGGCCAAGACAACCCTGATGGGGTTGATCGCCAATATCCGAGCGGCGTTAAGCCACGTGCGAAGCGTTACGGAGCAGTCCCCGACGGCAGACCGGTGGAAGACCCTGCAGGACTATATCCTGGCCAAAATCATCCCTCGCCGACCCCAGAAACTGCTCGAAACCTGTGCCCTGTTGGCCAGGTGACTGCCGTTTTTAGGATTATCGATTGCTTGGCTGATAGGTACGACTCCTATATTCACCTGCTTCTCCCTGGCCAACCGAAGCCCTGCAATGATGCAGGCGCCAAAGTAAATCAGCGATCTCTGCGGGCGAAGAAGTCCGGCATCGGGGTCGAGCATTTCAGCGCACCTCGGCTCGCGCCTGTTTCGCAATCAGCTGATTTGGGCGACCGAGCGAGACTTCGGAAGGAACGTACTGGCGTTTTTCGCCGCAGAGCGGGCATGCGACCACACTTGACTTGAAGGATACTCCTTCACTCCGACGGGAACATCGCGACGGCATCCCTTGCACTCGACGACGAACAGCTTGCGCTCATTGAACCCGAAACCCCTTCCGTGACGGTAGGCGAATATACGGCGAAAATCAAGGGGACGTCGACTTCCATCTTCTGTGATGGTTGAAACGCCAGTTCTGGGAGAACAAGCCGAAATTGGGAGACGATCAAGATCCAATCGACCGCACCTCAGTTGTCGGATTGTCTGGTTTTTGGGGCTTACAGGCTGCAAACAATGCAAAATCCGTAAAATATGTACACATGTGTCGGGAGCCCGACAACTCTAAGTGGTTCATTTTCACTAAGTTGTTTGTTTCGAGCTGTTCAGGATTTCTTTATGGCGGAGAGAGGGGGATTCGAACCCCCGGTAGAGGTTTACCCCCTACAACGGTTTAGCAAACCGCCGCCTTCAGCCACTCGGCCATCTCTCCGTCCTGCACGGATTATACCGGAAGTAAGGGGCGCTGGACCATGGGTTGGGCTAAATAGACCAAATCGCGATTTGCGCAGCAAGGTTGCCCCATCCGGTACACTGACGGGAACCCCGATTTGTCCCGCGAGGACCCCAAAATGTCTCATCTGTATGTCGCTGTACTAGTTGTCATTGTGGTTGCGCTGCTGGCTGTCGCTCTCTATCGCACTTCCCAAGTCAAGACCAAGGCCGACTATCTGGTGGCTGGGCGGTCGCTGCCGGCCTTTGTCCTGGTGCTTACGCTGCTCACTTCGTGGATTGGCGCAGGTTCATTGTTTGCCGGAGCCGAGAATGCCTACAAGAATGGTTTTGCCGCGTTGTGGCAGCCGGCAGGCGGGTGGCTAGGATTGCTGCTGATCTATTTCATCGCTCCGCGAGCGCGCAAATTCGCGCAGTTCACCCTGCCGGATCTGCTAGAGGCTCGCTACAATCAGACCGCCCGGGTGCTGGGCACTATCGCCATCCTCATTGCCTACATCGCCATAACCAGCTATCAGTTTCGCGGCGGCGGCGACGTGCTGCACCTCATTTTCCCTGAAACCGTCACGCCGGAGCTGGGCACCTACATCATCGCCAGTTTTGTTATCGTCACAACCGCCATGGCAGGCATGTCTTCGGTGGCCTACATGGATGTGGCCATCGGCTCTCTGGTCACGGTGATCTGCGTTATTGCCGCTCCGTATCTCTTCCTTCAAGCCGGGGGCTGGGCTGGACTGCATACCGCCTTGCCGCCCCAGTATTTTCAGGTGCTGGGAAATTACCGGCTGGGGCCGAATCACGAGCAGCAGTCGGTGGGCATGGGTGTGATCCGTGCGCTGGAATTCCTGGTGCCAACGCTGCTGCTGATGCTGGGCAACCAGGTGATGTATCAGAAGTTCTTCTCTGCCAAGACGGAGCGGGACGCACGCATCTCCGTGGTGGGATGGACGCTGGGAACGCTGGTGCTGGAAACGCTGATTGTCTCAATCGCCATTTTTGGCAGGGCCCTCTATCCCACGGGCGAGGTTGCCCTGCATCCGCGGGAGATCATTCCCTACACGGCTCGCCATGGGCTGCCGGCGGTGCTAGGGGCGCTACTGCTGGGTGCGGTGTTCGCCAAGGTCATCTCCACCGCGTCGAATTACCTGTTCTCTCCGGCCACCAATCTGGTGAACGATGTGTTTGTGCGGTACATTGCGCCAGGAGCATCCAACAAGCGGGTCCTGATCATTTCGCGGCTAGCGGTGGTGCTGTTGGGCTGCTGGGCACTTTACCAGGCCGTGTACGCCGAGAGCATATTGCAAAAAATGCTCTACGCCTACACGGTCTACTCTGCGGCACTAACGCCGGTAGTGCTGGCGGCGTTCTACTCCAGGCGGGTCACGGCCTGGGGCGCGGTTGCCGCCATCGGCACCGGAACCGTGGTGACGCTGGCTTGGGACGTGCCCCTGGTGCGGGGGATCTTCCCCGCAATTCTGGGTCAGCGCGACGCCATCTTTCCGGCGCTTTTTGCTGCTGTGGGGGCGATGGTTGTGGTGAGTCTTTTCACCGCCAAGCCGAGCGAGGAACAATTGGCGCAGTTCGGGGCTTAGAGTAGCGAGAACACCCTGCCGTACCTAGCAAATCCTGGGCAGCTGCTCGCCGATCTGGATGGGGATGACGCGGTTGGAGCCCATGGCCGTACGCGCTACCAACATGCGCTTGTGCTCGGCGGTCACCTGGCCGATGATGGCGGCATCGCGGCCCAGTGGGTGGGCACGGAGCACCGCGAGCACCTGTTCGGCGGCTTCGGGCGCAACAAAGAACACTGCCTTGCCCTCGTTGGCCACGTAGACGGGGTCGAGACCCAGCAACTCGCAGGCCGACTGGACTTCCGTCTTCACCGGCAGGCGGGCTTCGTCGATCGCAATGCCCACGTTGGAGGAACCCGCGATCTCATTGAGCGTCGAGGCCAGCCCGCCGCGTGTGGGGTCGCGCATGGCGTGAACTGCTGTGCCGGCCGCGTCGAGAACCTCGGCAATGAGGCCGTTGAGCGCCGCGCAGTCGGAGCGGATCTGGCTTTCGAACTCCAGGCCTTCGCGCACGCTCATGATGGCCATGCCGTGATCGCCGACGCTGCCGGAGACCAGGATGGCGTCGCCCGGCTGGGCGCGGTGGGGACCGACCTGGATGCCTTCGCGCAGTGTGCCGATACCGGCGGTGTTGATGTAGCAGCCGTCGCCGTGGCCGCGCTCCACCACCTTGGTATCGCCCGTAACGATCTGCACACCCGCGGTGGCGGCGGCTTTGGCCATGGCGTCGACGATGGCTGCCAACTGGGCCAGCGGGAAGCCTTCTTCCAGAATGAAGCTGGCGCTGAGATAGCGCGGGATGGCTCCGGAGACGGCTAAATCGTTGACGGTGCCGTTGACGGCCAACTCGCCGATGGAGCCCCCGGGAAAGAAGAGCGGCTGCACGACGAACGAGTCGGTGCTCATGGCAAGGCGGCCGCTAGGCAGGTCGAGGACGGCAGCGTCGCCCAGGTTCTCAAGGGCGGCGTTGCGAAAGGCGGGCAGGAACAGATGTTCCACCAGTTCGTTGCCCAGCTTGCCTCCGCCGCCGTGGCCCATCACGATGGTCGGATAGCCGACCAGGGGCAGCGGGCAGCTCCAGTTGGTGAAGTCCGGCACGTCGATCTTTACGTCTTCAAGCATTTCTTGCTCCAGAATGTTCAGCCTTGAAAGGGCACGACTTTAGTCGTGCCGCAAATGCCACAAATAATGAGTTGGGCTTTACGGTTTGCGGAAAAAGGGGAGTTTTGTGCGAAGCCCCAGGAAAACGTCCCTCAGGGGCTGAAGCCCGCGTTGATTTTGCTGTGGTTTATGTACGGGCTAAAGCCCGTACCCTTCAACGCACCGAGTTTTTCCGCAGCTCATTTGGATAATGTCGATCCTGCTCCGGCCAGCTCTTCGGCCGACAGGAACCTTCCGTAATTGTAGTAAGCCGCGCAGGCTCCTTCGCTGGAAACCATGGTTGCGCCCAGCGGATGGCGCGGCGTGCACTCTTTGCCGAAGGCCGAGCATTCGGCAGGCTTGATGGCTCCGCGCAGCACGTCTCCGGCGCGGCAAAGCGGCGACTCGGCGGTGTGAATGCCCGAGATGTGGAAGCGCTCCTCGGCGTCGAACGCGCGATAGGGCTCACTGAGCCGCCAGCCGCTCTTGGGAATTACGCCGATGCCGCGCCAGGCCCGGTCGGTGACTTCGAAGACCTCGGCGAGCAGCTTTTGCGCGGCCGGGTTGCCATCGAAGTTGACGATGCGCTCGTAGGCGTTCTCCACCTCGTGCTTGCCGGCCTCCAGTTGGATCACCGCGCGGCGAATGCCGTCGAGCAAATCGAGCGGCTCGAAGCCGGTGACGACCAGCGGAATCTTGTACCTGGCGGCCAGGGGCGGGTATTCCCAGTAACCCATGACGCTGCAGACATGGCCGGCCAGCAGGAAGGCTTGCACCATGTTGCCCGGGGACTCCAGGATGGCGGATATCGCTGGCGGCACCAGTACGTGGGAGACAAGCAGCGAGAAGTTCTTGAGCCCGCGGCGCTTGGCCACGTGAACGCTCATGGCGTTGGCTGGGGCGGTGGTCTCAAAGCCCACGCCGAAGAAGACAACTTCGTTTTGCGGATTCTTTTGCGCGATTTCAACGGCGTCGAGCGGCGAATAGACCACGCGCACATCGCCGCCGTGCCCCTTGACCTGGAAGAGATCTGCATCGGTGCCGGGGACGCGCAGCATGTCGCCGAACGAGCAGAAGATGACGCCGGGCTGGGCGGCAATGGCCAGCGCCTTGTCAATCAGCTCCAGGGGCGTGACGCAGACCGGGCAGCCGGGGCCGTGAATCATCTCGATGCCGGCAGGCAGCATCTGGTCGATGCCGTTCTTGATGATGGAGTGGGTCTGGCCGCCGCACACTTCCATGATCTTCCACGGCCTGGTGGTGATTTGGGCGATCTCGCGGGCCATCCGCTGCGCTATTTCGCCGTTGCGAAACTCGGTCAAGTACTTCATTTGAATCTCTCCCGCCCATACATCCGGGTGCTCCGGGTCTCGCAGTCGAGGCCATTGCCAAGGAGTCCCGGCGAGCATCCCTCACGGGCTAAACCCCATTGCTTTTGGGTCGCTTAAGGCACGACAGAAGTCGTGCTCTTTCAAAACCCTTCCTGTTAAAGAGGCTTCGCTAGCTCACAGTCTCGTTGAGTGTTTCAGTCGCCGGCTCGGTCGAACAACTGCCATCGGGGCAGGGAGATTGCGGGGCGACCGCGGCCCGGGCAAAGGCCTCTTGTTCGCCCGCCAGTTCCTCTTCCAGCACGCCCATCTGGCGGAAAACATCGAGCGTCCTCTCGGCCTCTTCCTGGTCGATCTTCGACAGCGCAAAGCCCACATGGACGATGGTGTAGTCGCCCACCTCGACTTCAGGCACGTAATCCAGACAGACTCGCTTGATGATTCCGCCGAAGTTCACCCGTCCCATCCGAAGATCGCCTTCGGTGGTTATCTCTTCCACTTTTCCCGGTATCGCAAGACACATGCCACTCACCCTATACCCATTTTAGATGCTCTGCCTAGTGATTTAAATCACGGGAATCCCGTGCCGAGGGCCGATCCGGCGGACCTACCTGGCGAAGATGGCCCAGACCCGGATCAGGGCAAAGAGAAATCCGACGCCCGCTAGAACGGCCAGGATGCGAATCACCTGTTGGCCCGTCGGACGCCAAGGAGGATCTTGCGGTGCTCGTACCAGGACCGAAAGATAGTGGTCCTCCTCGGAGAGTTTCTGAACCGCCGCATTCCACTCCGCCAGACCTTCCTCATCGCCGGCGCGCAGACGCGCTTCGAGCTGTGCTGCCAGGGCCGCGATGGTGGCTTCGTACTCCGCCGGGTTGTAGGTCCGGTCGAACTCCTCGCTGATGCGGGCCATATCGGGCAGGGTCCAACCGGTCTCGGAGAAGAGGAGCATCTTTTGCTCAACCTCCGATAGGACAAGCTCTTCGCGCTCGGCCTCCGCGACGATCTTTTCCGCCAAAAACTCTTTCGCTTCCCGCACTGACTCGAACTCGCGCACGCCCTGTCTCCGCCTCTTGCCCTCCTCCTCACGATACTCCAGGAAGACATCGATTCCGCCCAGCGGGTGAGACGCGCCGGGGCACAGAAATGCTGAGACCGTCCCCGTGCGGCGCGACCGAATAGACACGGGCACTCTTCCAGCCCGTTAGCGCTTCTTTCTCGGGTGTTTCTTGGGCATCGGCGGCTTGGGCGCGTGCCTTCTGGCGACGGCCGGAGCAGCGGGGGCAGGCGGCACTTCCGAAGTGGCAATGTCCGACACCGCCTTCCACTTTCCGTCCGTCCCTTTGCGATACACCGTGACATAGCTGCCGCGATCATCCATCGGCTTGTGGGTCATGGGGTTGGTCATGGTCATGGTGTAGGAGCCCTGGGTGTAGGCCAGGTCGCCGGATTTGGAGACCACCACCTTCGCGGCCTGGAACTTCAGCGAGAGCGCCGGATCGGCGACCATCTGCTTGGCGGTGGCCAGAATGGCGTCTTTCCCGATGCTGGGCACCGCGCCCGGGCCCATGAGGACGGCGTCGTCGACATAGTAGCTGGCGATCATGTCGGCGTCTTTCGCCGCAAAATCCTGGTTCCACCGGATCTCGAGGTTCTTCAGAGCCTTCACGTCCGCATCGTGGGTGTCGGCGGGCTGGTTACAGGCGATCGCCATCAGGGCAATCACGGCGCTGCCGGTCAAGGTAGCAATTCGTTTCATCTTGCCTCCCTATGGGATCCAAACAGATTCCGGATGAAGGTCGTTGAGGCTTCGGGAAAGCGCGATGCGCGGGTCAAATCAGGCCCGAGGCCGGAAGGAATCGAGCGATGGCGTCAGTGTGGCGCGGATGGCCGAATTGGGGCTTCACGGGGCGGGCGCGGGCTGCGGGCCGAGTTCCCCTCGGCAGCAAATGTTACTCAATCCGGAATCGAGGAATCAAGAGGAATTGTTGCCTGTCCTCAATTGGAATCGATAGTCTGAATGCCCCGCTCAGCCGACACGAACTCCGCAAACACCCGCGAAGCGGGGCCAAATCCGCTAACTCCGCTCGCGCGCTGCTTGCTGCTCTGCCAGGTATGCCAGCCACTCGTCCATGCCTGCGCCGGTTTTGGCGGATGTCTCGAAGATGCGAATCCCGGGGCGAATCTCGTTGATGTTCTTGAGCGCCAATTCGCGATCGAATCCGCATGGCTCGGCGATATCCATTTTGGTGATGACGGCGGCGTCGGCGGAGTTGAACAGGGTGGGGTACTTCAGCGGCTTGTCTTCGCCTTCGGTGACCGACAGCAGCGCCACGCGGATGGCTTCGCCCAGATCGTAGCTCGACGGGCACACCAGGTTCCCCACGTTCTCGATGAACAGATAGTCGAGGTCGCCCAGTTCCACGCCGTCCCAGCCGGTCAGATGCCGGTCGATCATGTCCGCGTCCAGGTGGCAGATGCCGTGGGTGTTGATCTGGCGTACCGGAGCGCCGCTGGCTGCCAGGCGGCGGGCGTCGTTGTCGGTTTCCAGATCGCCCACCAGCGCGGCCACGCGGGCTCCACCGGCCTTCAAATCGCGCAGAGTGCGTTCGAGGAAGGCCGTTTTGCCCGTACCGGGGCTGGAAACCAGGTTCAGAACCAGCACGCCGCCGGCGGCATAGCGCTGGCGCAGCAGGGCCGCCAACTCGTCGTTCTTCTTCAAAATGCCCCGCCGCAGCTCTACGATCCGGGTCGTCATGCCTTCACCTCAGAGTTTTCCGATGCTTCTTCAATTTCGATGGAGTCGATGTCCATTTCGCGCCCCTGGCGCAGGTCCATGCTGGGCTCGCCGCAGCGGGGACAGCGGAAACTCTGCACCCCGTCCAATTCCACATCCGCGTCACAGGGCGCGCAATGCATGACCACGGGCAGCATGTTCACCACCAGCTTGGAGCCTTCGAGGGCTGTTCCCTCGGCGGCGATGCCCCAGCAGAATTCCAGGGAGTCGACCACTACCGAGGCCAGGGCGCCGACGCGCAGGCGCACTTCCACGACCCGCGCGCGGGGGTAGGCTGCCAGCGACTCCGTTACCGACTCGACAACGCTCGAAACAATGGAAAGTTCATGCATAAAAGGCGATTTTACGCCTTGGGGCGCGCGAGCCATCTCAATTCCACAGTCGTCGCGTCATAGGCAAGGCTGCCCAGAGCACCGATGCCCCCGGGGAGCGCGAGCAGTGCGCGTCCAACGGGGGCATCTTCCGTGTTCCGGCACTGGTCGAGTGCTACGGCCGGTCGTAGAAGCGGAAAAAGAGCGAGGGCTTGGAGACGGGTTCGGCGCGGGCTACCAGTTGCGTGACCTGGCTGTCGCTGAGGGGGGTGAACTCCCGTGCGTAGCTGACGTTCTCCTCCAATTGGGCGATGGTGTCGCAACCCACGATGATGGTGCTGACCGGACGCGACAGAGCATAGTAGACGGCTTCGCGCATGGAGAGCGTGCCGGGCGTGGGAGCTAGCACCATGCCTTCCCAGGAGTGCTTCTGCTGCTCCAGGGGTGGTGGGTTCCAGGTGTTAAGCAGGCGGCCGCGGCCGGGGACCTTCATGCCGATGATGCCCATCTGCTTCTCGACGGCGAGCGGCAGCAGGCCCTCGTTGAAGCTGTAGTGGTGTGGGTCGGCGGCGTTGATGGCCATCAGCACTGTGTCGAAGGGATGGCGCTTGATGCACTCCATCAGCGAATCGGGGCGGTAGTGGCCTGTGATGCCCAGATGGCGGACTACCTTCTGCTCCTGCATCTCCAGCAGGGCTTCCATGGCGCCGCCCTTGGCAAAGACCTCGTTCACGTCGAACATGGTGCCGATGTCGTGCAGTTGCCACAGGTCGACATGGTCGGTCTGCAGCAGTTGCAGCGACTTCTCGATCATGCGCATGGAGCCGTCGCGGGTACGCTCCTTGGTCTTGGTGGCCAGGAAAGCCTCGTTGCGGCGATGGGCCATGACTTTGCCGACATACTGCTCGCTCCAGCGATCGGGGCCGCCATAGATCGAGGAGGTGTCGATGTAGTTCACGCCCAGGTCGAGGGCGCGCTCGACGATGGGCACGGCCACGTCGAAGTTGTTGCCGCGCTCGAGCGAAGCCTGGCCGCCCAGCGAGAAGATCCCTACCTTGTAGCCGGTCTTGCCCAGGTTGCGCGTGGGCATGGCCTTGGGGGTGACGGGGTTGGAGGGCAGCGCCGGCATGGTCTTGGGGGCATCGGCCACCATGGCTGTTGGAGCCAGCAGGGCAGCGGTTACCGCACCACCCACTTTCAGAAACTCGCGCCGTCCCGTCCTGCGGGCGGAAATTGTTTGGTCTTCGGACATAATGCCTCCTCACCGCTCTGCTTGCCTGTGAGCCATCATGATAACCCGGCGGCGGTGTGGTGGGAAACAACGGAAAAATGAACGGGCTTGACGCCGGCAAGCTCAAACGAGGCTCGAGCGGCCACTCAACCTCACCGAGAGGAATTGCGCGTGGCTGCTCTGCCCCAAGGATTCCGGAAGGGCCTAGGCCTCAATTCACCCGACGGCGCTATTCTGGCCGCTTTGCCCCTTCCTTGGCCCCATCTACAGCGCCTTTGGTGGTGTCTTTTGTCTTGTGCCAGGCCTTTTTGGTGCCGTGTTTGGTCTTGTGATAGGCCTTTTTAGTCCCTTGATCCACGCCGTGGCCCGCGTCTTTGGCTGCATCCTTGGTTTCGTGCCCGGCGTCCTTCATATCCTGTTTTGCGCCGGAATCCTGGATCGGGGAGGATGGTTGGCTGAAAGCCAGAGCGGGCACGGATACCATTGCGGCCGCGAGGAAGAGCGCTGCGATCTGCTTCTTTGTTGTTCTCATGTAGAGAGAGATTCCCTTTCCGGCTTGCGAGTTGGCCGAGTGGCCGGACAGAGTATTCAGCAGGGCTTGAGACTCGCCGCGCGGTCTACCGGTTATGTGCCGCAGAAAGTTTGAGTTACGCACTCCTCGGGGCGGGCCGGCATGGCATATTGCTGCCATTCCGTTTTGTTTTCGTAGGGATGTGTCACCACGTCGAGCAACTCCTCGAAGGGCTGAAAGTCCTGACGCAAGACCGCCGCATCGATCACGGCCTGAACCCGATGGTTGCGGGGAATGAATGCCGGATTGGCCTTGCGCATGATGTCGACGCGTGCCTGCACTGCTGCCGGTTCCTCGTTGAGGCGCCTCCGCCAGGCGGTAGCCCACTCGTCGTACGCGCCGAAGGCGTCAAAGAGTATTTGGACGCCACGGTCGCCTTCCTGCCCGGCTGCGGCATCGCAAAGGTGACGGAAGGTCAGCGTGAAATCTGCGTGATTCAACGCCATTCGGTGCAACAGGCCCTCTGCCAATTCCAAGTCGCCGTCCTTTTCGGTGAGAAGGCCCAGCTTGCGGCGCAGGCCTGCGCTGCGAGCGGCCACGAATTGCGGCTCGAAGGCGGCGAGGGCTTCTTCCGCGGAAGCCACGGCGGCCTCAACGCTTCCCGCCTCCTGCTGCAGCACTGGCAGCAACGCCTCGGCGAGCCTGGCCAGGTTCCAGAGCGCGATAGGGGGCTGGTTGACGTAGGCATAGCGGCCGTATTGGTCGATAGAGCTGAAGACCGTAGCCGGATCGTATGCCTCCATGAACGCGCAAGGGCCGTAGTCGATGGTTTCGCCAGAGATGGACGTGTTGTCGGTGTTCATCACGCCGTGGATGAAGCCGAGCA
Organism: uncultured Occallatibacter sp.; assembly: GCA_964560845.1. GTDB lineage: Bacteria > Acidobacteriota > Terriglobia > Terriglobales > Acidobacteriaceae > Telmatobacter. Next base: position 35,978 of record CAZLMY010000033.1, read on the forward strand.
GCATCCATTGCGCAACCAGGTGCGCCTGGCGTGCGATCACAGCATCCAGCAGGGCGCGATAAGGCCGGCTGGCCTGCACGGCCTCGGGGTAATGACGAGCAATGGCAAAATCGGCCAGCGTGCGAATGGCCTCTGTGTCGCGCCGGGCGGCGAAGTACTGAAATGTGCCGACGCGGAGATGGCTCGCGGCGACGCGGGTCAACACTGCGCCAGGCAATACTGTTTCGCGTATCACTTGTTGCCCGGTCGTGACGGCGGCCAAGGCGCGGGTGGTGGGCACGCCCAATGCCGCCATGGCCTCGCACAGAATGTATTCCCGCAGCACAGGACCCAATGCGGCCCGGCCGTCGCCGTTGCGCGAGAAGGGGGTCGGGCCGGAGCCCTTGAGTTGGATGTCGTAGCGCAGGCCGTCAAGGCCCGTGACTTCGCCCAGCAGGATGGCCCGTCCGTCGCCAAGCTGCGGTACGAAATGACCGAATTGGTGCCCGGCATAGGCCTGCGCCAGAGGCTCTGCGCCTTCGGCCACCAGATTTCCGGCCAGGATCTCCGAGCCTCGCGCGCTCACCAGTCCGTCGGGATCGAGCCCAAGATTCCGCGCCAGCTCGACATTGACCTTCACCAAGCGAGGGGCTGGCACAGGAGTAGGGCTGAGCCGGCTGTAGAAACGCTCCGGCAATCGCGCATAGCTGTTTTCGAATCCGAAACGGACAGCTTGGCTGTCGGGGCCGGGGGGAGCCTTCGGAGAGATGCTTGGAGAACTCATGGTCTATTGGATGTGGCCAAGTTGAGCCGGGACTGTTTTTTGCTTCAGCGCCAAATCGACAGAAACACCGCCGTACGGACGGCTAGCTGGGTCCGGATTCGATTGCTCGCGGTTTGGCTCTTGGCTTGTCGGCAACCTTGAAAACTCTCATGCCGGTGAATTGCCGGATGGCCCGCGCTGGAACGAATGGCCAAACATAACTCACCGCGGGAATCTTCACGACTTACTTATGCGTAACTCACATGCTGCTTATAACTTTCTTCAAATCCTATACGAGTTTTTTATGTTATTCACAGTAGCGTCAATCTAAGCAGCCCCACGCCGCCCGAACGATTGCAATCGAACAATGACGAGGGAGGGATGCATGGAACGACACGCTAACGCCATTTTCGAAATCACTGCTTATTCTTTGCGATTTCTTTATGTCGCCGCGCATGACAATTGCGATGAGGAAGGCGGAAAAGGGCAACTGACATTTCCTCAGTGAGAGCCAACGCTTCTTAACCATGCGACGCTTGGCGTCGCGGAGATCATATAGCCATGAAGAGCGAAATCAGGATACTCATTTCATCGGGAGTTGCAGTTTTCTGCCTGGCTTTGCAACTCGCGTGTCAAGCTCAAAGCCCGGGCGCCACGCCCGGCACAGTGGCTTCACCTTCCCGTGCCGACTTTCAGAGGCTATCCAATTCAGGGACAGACTTAGCGGCCTTAACAAAGGACGAGCAACCAGTCGACCCCCGTGTGGCCGCCAACCCTCCCGCAGCTCCAACCGCGCCCAGCAGCGCTGCCGCCGCACCTGCGGCTACTATCGAACCGCTTAACAATAATGCAGTGATCAAAGAACTGGCAGAAATGAAAGCGCGCATCGCGCAATTAGAAGCGGAGTTAAATGCACGTAGTGGAGCCGGCGACGGCGCAGACGCAGAGCGCGACGCCAATGCACTGCGTACAGCAGTTGGAGCCGCTGTGAGCGGAGGCTCGAGTAGCTCCCTGGTGCCTGCATTGCAAGCTGCGACTCCGGCGCCTACGACTCCCGCGCCTCCTGAAATCGACGCCCAAACCACCAAGAAAGGCGAGCCATTTCCAGGCGACTGGACCTGGCTTAACAGCAATGGGCATGCGGTCGACAGCCCGTGGAGCACGAAATACTTTACCCCGGAGTTCCGGGCGGACGCCAATTACATTCTCGATTACAACCATCCCAAAGACGACACCATGGGCGGCGCGACAGAAAGCTTCCGCTCCGACGAATGGCAACTCGAACAACTCAGCATCGGCGGCGACATCCGCATCAATAACGTTCGCGGCCGCTTTCTCACCATGGATGGCCTGTTCGCCACCACCACACCGCGCAACGACGGTAGCCCAAATCGAGGCCAGTGGGATCTTGCCGGCGCCTACAAATACATCTCGGAAGGATGGGGCGGATATCACTGGGATGTGGCCCACGGTCTCAACGTGGATGCCGGCATCTTTGTCTCCTACATCGGTCTCTTCAGCTACTACAACTTCGACAATTGGACCTATCAGCCCTCGTTCGTGTCTTCGAATACACCGTGGTTCTTCAACGGCCTTCGCATCCAATACTTTCCAACCACGAAGCTGAAGATCGAACCTTGGATCATCAATGGCTGGCAGTCGTATGCGCGCTACAACGGCAAGCCGGGATTGGGCGGCCAGATCCTGTGGCGTCCGACTTCGTATCTGGATTTTGTGTTCAACAACTACGGACTCGGCGAAGACGATGCCGGCTTCCCCGGTCGCTCGCGCGTGCACGCGGACTATAGCGCGCAGGTCAAGTACTACGACAATCCGAAAAGGTTCTTTGACAAGGCTGCATTCACCCTCACCGGCGACGCCGGTTGCGAATACGGTGGTGGTCCTGCAGTTGGATTCTATGACGCGCACGGATCTTCTCCGGAGATGGGGTCTGCCGATTCCTATGTCGGTGGAGTCAATTGCCATAACAGTCATGACGGCAAGCCCAAGCAGATGTTCATTGGCTGGATGGGCTATACACGCTTCTGGTTCAAGAAAGATCTCTATGCCGTGACTCTGGGTGGCGGACAGATGAATAACCCCGGCCGCTATCTGACCTTGCTGCCGCCGATCAACGGCGCCAACGCCATCTCGGGTAGTCCGTACTTTACTGAGAACGCAGGCGACCGCTCACAGATGCATGACGGCACTATCACTCTCGATTACATGCCCAGCCAGTTCATTACCTTCACCCTCGAGGAAGGCTATCGGTACTCCGACGTTCCATACTGGACCGGCCGCGGAGGCATCACGCCTCCAGGCGGCAACAATGGTTCTCCTGCGCAATATGCCTGCATCAGCGGCGCTGCTTCAGGGATGGGTTACGGCACGCCTTTGGGGACAGTGAACCAGGCCTGCGGCGGAAGTGCAACCTCTACCAGCAATATTTGGTGGCCCGACTTGCGCACCAATCAAACCAATACAACGCTTGCCATCAAGGTGAGATTCTAGCCGACAATTGGCCGAGGCCGCACTGAAGCGATGCGGCGCGACACCCACCATGCGCGGCCTGCGCCGGAGGTAGAACGCCTCCGGCGCAGGCCGCGCATTGAGAACCTGTGTGCATTTTGAGCGCCGCTGCAGCGGCCACTGCTGAAGCGAGGAGTTATCGCCACAAAAGGGATGTGCAAGTAAATGGAGGCAATCATTCGTATGAACAACAAGAGCATTGGACTTGGCCTGATGCTGATGGCGATTTCTTTGACCACGAGCGGATGCAAGAGCGAGAAGGTCAATGCGGGTGCGGAGGCGCCTCCGCCGGCCAAGGTGGTTTCCGGAGTGGACGTCTCCTTCTTCGCGATCGAGCACCCGGAGCGATATCCAATCGTTACGGCGACCGCATACCAAGCCCCATCGCAATTGTTCGTAACCGGCACAGTCATTCCAGACATCTCGCGAACGGTTCCCGTGATTTCCCTTGCCTCCGGCCGCGTGGTGGATATTCGCGCCCGCCTCGGCGACACAGTAAAGAAGGGGCAAGTCCTGCTGCGAATTCGCAGCGACGATATTTCGGGAGGATTCGACGCCTACCGCAAGGCCATTTCAGATGAGCTGCTTGCGCGCAAACAATTGGATCGCGCGAAGGTGCTATTCGAGCACGGGGCGATTGCCCTCGGAGACTTGGAGGTCGCGCAAGACACAGAGGACGACGCCAAGACAACGCTCGATACCACAACCGAGCATCTTCGCCTGCTCGGCAGCGATCCCGACGACCCGAAGGGAATTGTCGACATCCACGCTCCGGTTTCCGGCGTGATTACCGACCAGGAAGTGGCGATCGGAGCCGCGGTCCAAGCCTACTCTACGCCAAACCCATTCACCATTTCAGACCTGACCAGCGTGTGGATCGTCTGCGACGTCTACGAAAGCGACATGGCCAATGTGCGCGTCGGACAAACAGCCGACATCAAGCTGAACGCCTATCCGGACAAAGTGCTCAAAGGCACCATCAGCAACATCGGCTCGATACTCGATCCGAATATTCGCACGGCGAAGGTCCGCATTGAATTGGCCAATCCGGGCCAGATGATGCGGCCGGGCATGTATGGAACAGCCACATTGTTCGGCAAGGAGAAGCGCACCTACACGGCCGTTCCTTCCTCCGCGATCGTGCATCTGCACGACCGCGATTGGGCCTTCATCCCTGTCGAAGCGAAGTTCAAGCGGATTCAGGTCGTCAGCGGAGAACAGTTGCCGGACAATATGCAGGAAATTCTATCCGGGTTGCAGCCTGGCCAGCAGGTCGTGACAAACGCGATCAATCTCCAAAATGCCATCGACAACGAATAACGCCCGGCTCCGGGACTCGAGGAAGAAAGCATGATTCGCAATCTCGTAAATTTTGCTCTCAATAATCGGTACGTGGTGCTGGCGATTGGATTGCTGTTGCTTGGCTGGGGGGCGGTGTCGTTTCACAATATGCCCGTGGAGGCCTATCCGGACATCGCCGATAATTACGTGAATATCATCAGCCAGTGGCCTGGGCATTCCGCCGAAGAAATGGAACAGCAAGTATCGGTTCCCGTCGAAATTCAAGTGTTTGGGATTCCGCATCTCACGACGGTGCG
>CAZLMY010000034.1:0-40784 GCA_964560845.1 uncultured Occallatibacter sp.
CGCACGCCATAGGCCGCGTCGCTCATGTCGATGCCGGGAATGCCCAGCCGCGGCACGCCCACCACGTAGCCCACGCCGCGGTTCGATGGCGCATTCTCCAGCGTTACCGGCTCGTCGGTGGGCATGCCCACTCCGTGCAGCAGGGCGATCTTCTCGTCCAGCGTCAGTTCTTTCAACACCAGATCGGCGCGCTGATCCGGGGTCAGGTTGGTGTTCATCCAGGGCCCGGTAGGTTTTGGCTCCTGTCGCTGCGAGAAGCCGGAAACGGCCATGCATCCAAGGCACAGCAGCGCCATCGCTCGAAGGCCGAGCTTGGCGTCACGGAGGAAATGCTTCATGAATACCCCATTGTCAAACGTTTTTGTCTATCTAATTCATAGTACCAACGAATCATTCAGGACAACACTTCCGCCCCTTCTCGACTGCTAAATCCTTGCCTGTCAACTCCACATCCCCCTGGCATCGCCGGCGTCCAGCGGCCCCGCTTCGGTCGGGTAGACTTCTCCAGGGTGGAGGAACACTGTGAACCTTGTCGCGACCGTCCGAGCCGTTCCCATAATTCTGCTCTCTGTTTGTGTGCTCATCGCGTGCGGCTCACGCCAGCACCCCACGGATCTCGCATCGCCCGCTTCGACGGTCTTCCAGAATCCACAGCGGGTCGAAATCGAAGGCTACAACGACGACGCCATGGAGCCGTTCCTCAGCCGCGATGGCAAATTCCTGTTTTTCAACAACCTCAATGAGCCCAAGGTCAACACCAACCTGCATTGGGCTGAACGCATCGACGATCTGCACTTCAAATATCGCGGCGAGATCGAGGGCGTGAACACGCCGGCGATCGAGGGCGTTGCGTCCATGGACCGCAATGGCAATTTCTATTTCGTGTCGAACCGCAGTTACGACAAGACGGCATCCACCCTTTACCGGGCAAAGTTCGCCAATGGAGCACTTTCCGGCATTGAGCTGGTCCCGGGAGTATCACTGGCCAAACCGGGCGTGGTGAACTTCGACGCGGAGATCAGTGCCGACGGCAACACGCTTTATTTTGTCGAGAGCCAGTTCAGCATCTTCGGCCACCCCAAATCCGCGCGCATTCTCTACGCCCGAAGATCCGGAAGCGCCTTCGTCCGCGACGCGGCCAGCGCGGCCATCCTCAAGGCAATCGACACCGACACCCTGGTCTATGCGCCCGCCACCACGGCTTCAGAATGCGAAATCTTCTTCACCCGCGTCGATCCGCAGGGACCAGCCATCTATTGGTCGACGCGAATGGCCAAGACGGAGCCTTTTCAGACTCCCGTGCGCCTCGCAGCCATTACCGGGTTTGTCGAAGCGCCCACGCTTTCGCCCGACGAGAAGTCCCTCTACTACCACCGCAAAGACAACGGCCGTTTCGTGATCTATCGTGTGACCCGGCCGTGATTCCAGGCAACCGGGTGCCCCAGGTCTCGCTCTTGAGACCTGGGAAACCCCTCAACACCCTACCCGATCTACAGTCCCTAGTCCCTAATCCCTAGGGTCATGACTGCATGAATTGGCCATTAGTCATGGACAGGCGCTGGCTAGGACGCCCGCGCTACAGCCGGCCGGGAGGCCGGCGCTCCATTCATGCAATTACTCAATCAAACGGTCGCGGCACTATCCCTTTACTCGATCCGTTCATACGGCAGATACACCGGGTCCCACACATAGTCCCGGAGTTTTTGCCGCAACGCTTCCGTCTCCACATACCCGGCCACACCGTCGGCCATGGCCTGTTGCGCCACCGCTTCGGCCACATGCAGACCCACGTTGCGCGAGTCGGCGATGGGCGGCAGCAGCCGCGCGTGCTTGTCTTCAAGAGCAGGAGACAACCCCGCAAGCGCCTTGGCCGCGGCCATGATCATGGAATCGGTGACTCGGCTGGACTCCGAAACCAGAATGCCGAGCGCAAGGCCCGGGAAGATATAGGAGTTATTGGTCTGCGCGACGGGAATGAGCCGGCCGTTGAACTCCACCGGAGCAAACGGACTCCCCGTGCCGATGATGGCTTGGCCGTCGGTCCATTGCAGCAGGTCCCCGGGAATCGCTTCGACGCACGAAGTGGGGTTGGAGAGCGGGAAGATGATGGGCCGCGGCGTATTTTTGGCCATGGCGCGCACCACGTCTTCAGTGAACGCGCCGGCCTGCGCCGAGGTGCCCACCAACGCCGTGATTTTGGCGTTGCGCATCACGTCGAGCAGCGAGACATCCTGGCCTCCGTCGAGGGTCCAGTCCTTCAATTCCTCGCGCTTGCGCATCAGCGGCAATTGGCTGTCGCGCATGCCACGGGCGCCTTCCACCAGAAGTCCGTAGCGATTGAAACCGTAGATGCGGCTGCGGGCTTCGGCTTCCGAGAGGCCCTCCTGTTGCATGGCGGTAATGAGCAAATTGGCGATGCCCACGCCGGCGCCGCCGGTGCCGAACAGCGCAATCGTCTGCTCCTTGAGCGGGATGCCGGTGGCGTTGACGGCGGCCAGCATGGTTGCCGTGGTCACCGCGGCCGTGCCCTGAATATCGTCGTTGAAGGTGCAAAGACGGTTGCGGTAGCGATCAAGCAACCTGGCGGCGTTTGGGCCGGCAAAGTCTTCCCACTGCAGCAGAATGTGTGGCCAGCGGCGCATCACCGCGCGGACGAAGGTCTCAATGAAGGCGTCGTATTCCGGCCCGCGGACGCGCTTGTGCTGCCAGCCGATGTAGATCGGGTCGTCGAGCAGCAATTCGTTGTCGGTACCAACATCCAGCAGGATGGGCAAGCAGTGTTCTGGGGGAATCCCGGCCAGCGCGGTGTAGAGCGCCATCTTGCCGATGGGGATGCCCATGCCGCCGGCGCCCTGGTCGCCCAGGCCCAGAATGCGTTCGCCGTCAGAGACCACGATGCAGCGAATATCGTCGTAGCGCGGATCGGAGAGGATCTGGTCAATGCGGCCCTTGTTGGGATAGCTCAGAAACAGCCCGCGCGGCTTGCGCCAGATCTCGCTGAAGCGCTGGCAGCCCTCGCCCACTACCGGGGTGTAGACAATCGGCAACATCTCCTCGATATAGCTCGCAATAAGCGCATAAAACAGTGTCTCGTCGGAGTCCTGCAGGTCGCGCATCAAGCTGTATTTGCCAAAGGCCGTATCGCGACTGTCCAGCGCTTTCTTGCGGCGAAGCAGCTGCAGTTCCAACGATCCCAGATGCGGAGGCAGCAAGCCATGCAATGCGAAGACATCGCGCTCATCCTCGGTAAACGCGGTGCCCTTGTTCAGGCGCGGGTGCAACAGCAGATCGTATCCGGAAAGCCGGGTGCGCACCACGGCGTTTGCGGCAGGGGTGGGCGCGGGGGTTTCAATGCTCAATTCGACTGCTCCTTGATTTCAGAAAATGATTTCAAAAAATGATTTCAGAAAGATGATTCCGAAAGACGATTTTCAAAGTCCCGGCTCTCCGAAACGGCGTTCAAAGCGCGATATTCCCCGCACTCGCGGCAACAGAGGTCCGCAAGGTCAAAGCATCGTGGATCAATGGGTCGTTCGGCCGCGAGCTGGAGGCCTGCCTACTTTTCCATGATAGCCAAACCGATCCACTTCAAAGGGCTGATTGCTGTTCAGATGTCACTTTGCCCCGCGCGGAACTCACTCTGCCACGGATCGTGGATGGTCACGCCGGTGCGCTGGAAGTGGGAGACATTGCGCGTAACAACGGTCATGCCGTGCACCAAGGCGGTTGCAGCAATGAGAGAGTCGCGATCCTCCATCGGATCTGGCACGTGCAACATCGCGCATCGTTGCGCCACTGCGACATCGACGGCCAGAATGCGGCCAGAAAAAGACGGCAGCACCAGGTTACGCACCCATGTCCTTAGCAGGGCTCCCTGTCGGGGATCGAGACGTTCAAGCAACAAGAAGCCCAATTCCAGTTCCAAAATCGTAATGGCGGAAAGAAAAAGATCGGATGCAGGGACAGATTCAATCCAGTTCCGCACGTTTGCATCCAATCGTGACGACCCTTTTCCCGCTGGATGCGCCTTGCGCAGTTCCGAGATGACATTGGTATCGAGCAGGAACATCATGAGAAATCGGCCGGGCGGAACAGTTCGCCACGCAGGCGGGGTGGATCGAATTCGATGTCCGCAACTCCCGGCATGGCAAGTAAGTCCAGGATGCTTCCGCCGCCCCTGTTCAGCTTCCGGTACTCCTCGATGCTCAAAAGCACGTGGGCGGGCTTTCCGCGATCGGTAATGAAGACCGGGCCGTTCCTGGCGGCTTTCTTCGCCCGGCTTGTGTCCTGATTGAATTCCCGGCTGGAAAGCGTGGTGATCGCCACGGCGGCCCTCCTTGTAGAAACGTTTCTACATTGTAGTGCGAAAACGCCCTTACACAAACTCCAGCAGCACGATCTCCGCATGAGTGCCGACGCGCATGGGCGGACCCCAGGTTCCCGCACCACTCGAGGTATAAACCTGCAGTGCTCCGAACCGCTGCAGGCCATAGGTGAACTTCCCGAAGGCGCGCCGCGTCAGCCACGTAAAGGGAAACACCTGCCCGCCGTGCGTGTGGCCGGAAAGCTGCAGACTCACCCCCGCCTGCTCCACCACCGGCAGGCGATTGGGCACGTGATGCAGCAGAATATGCGGCAGTGCCGCGCTCACCTGCAAACGCTCCAGCAGGCCGCGCAGAAACAGGTAGCTGGAGTCCCCGTAGGTCACGCCCACCACGGGCAGCCCATCCAGATTCACCAGCTCATTGGCCAGTACGCGGATCCCCGCGCGCTCCAGCGCCTCGGCATAGTGCGCCAGGTCGCCGTATTCGTCGTGGTTGCCGGTGGAGTAGAACATGCCGAACGGCGGAGCCAGTTCCTTGAACGGCGCCAGAAGCCGGTCCGGGTCGGCCTTCGAGCCGTCGAAAAGGTCGCCGGGAAGAAAGACCACATCCGGCTGCAGGCGGGCCACGCGGGAAGCGATGCGTCTGCTGAAGGCCAGGCCGTTGATGTTGCCCAAGTGAAGGTCGCTCACCAGCAGAGCCGTGCGCCCCCTCCACGAATCAGGCAGGTTGGGCAGTCGCACCGCGACGCGCCGCGTGCGAATCCACTGCGCATTGCCCAAACCGTAGAGCCCCGCCAGCAGGGCCGCGCCGAACAGCACCGCGGCAATCATTCCCCGCTCGTGTGTGGGGTCGGCGTGCGCGCCAGCCGCTTGAAGTGCGTACCAAAGCAACCAACTCAGGCAGGACGCCAGGAAGAAAAAGTTCAAGAAACCCAGCCAGACAGCCGCGACCCTATACACAATCGTGACCGCCAGGTTTGCGAAGCGGAAGCTGAGCAAGGCCGCAAACATGAAGCTGAAAGCGAGCAGAAACAAAACAATGCGCAAGCCCGGCATGGCGCCGGGATCGACATCTCCCCAGAAAACAAACAAGGTGTGGTAAACAAACCAATGGGCCAAAAGCAGGATGCCTTGCATCAAGCTAACGCCCAGGAAAGGCCAGGCTTTCAAACGAGGGCTCCTTGTTCCAATTCTTGCACGAATGGCGGCCGGCAGGCGGCGACGGGGAAACTGGAGAGCAGGGACTGAGGGAATAAGGGACTTGGGACTGAAGGACTTGGAACTGAAGGGCTAGGGACTGAGGGACTAGGAAGATTCAAGCCTGCCCAAGCTGGCGTGCAACCACTCCATGTAGGATCGGCTGCCCGACTCCACCGGCAGCACCAGAAACTCGGGAATCTCATAGCTGTGCAACTGGTGCAGCCGCGCTTCGAGTGCCGCCAACTGATCCGGACCGGTCTTCAGCAGAAGCAGCGTCTCGGTCGACGACTCAACCTTGCCCTGCCAGCGATAGATCGACTGAACGGCAGGGATCACCGTTGCGCACGCCACCAGTTCTTCCTCCACCAGCGTGCGTCCCAGACAGGCGGCCTCCTCGGTATTGGCTGCGGTGGTCATCACCACACGGGCTGAAAGATCGGATTGAGGCATGATTGCAGGTCCTCTCAAAGTCTACAGCCGGACAGAATGGCAAGCCGTCGAGCCCGGCTTGGCGTTTGTGCGGACCCTAGAGCTTGTTCGCAAGTGCCGCGTGGGCGTTGCTCTCTGCCAACTTCCCGCAGGCCTCCACCACAAACCCGATGGCCCGCTCGATACGCTCCCAGTCCTGCTCCGAATTCAGATCGAGCCCACTGTAGGCATCGACAGTCTTGGCGCGCAAAATCAAATAGGTCTGCCCCGCCGCCAACAGGCTGCCAATGGCCCTCATGTCGGAGCCCGCGGGTTCCCGCAGCGATTGAAACAGGAGCTCGGCCTGCTCTTCGCGGTGCCTGGCCAGGGCATCGGTCAGTTCATTGCGCTCCAGCAGTTCCCAGCGCATGATCTCCTGGGTCAGCGGACGCTTGCGCAGCGCCCGGCCAAACCCCAGCACTATCTCCTTGGCGCGTTGCAACTGCGACGGCGCGTCACCAGACTGGGCGGTCTCTCGATCCAATTCCAGCAGGTCAGGCCAGTAATCGCTTTCTTCGGCAAACGCCTTCAGCAACTCCGGCAGCCCCCCGAAATAGCGGTAGATCAACTTCTTGTCGACGCCCGATTCGCGGGCGATGGCGTTGATGCCCATCTCCCGGAAGCCGTCCCGCGCCAACAGACGCCCGACAGCCTTCAGGATGTTGGCCCTGGTCTGTTCCCGATCTCTTGGCACGTGCTTTGCCGGCCCTTTCTGACTCGGTGATTCCATTGCAGCATTCTAGCTTCTTACCTGTTGCCGGATCAGAGACCGCACATCGCGCCTCGGGGAGTGCGCCGTGGGCCTTGCATAGCCCAGCCGAAACAACATCTGCACGGTCTGGCCGCTCCCAATGCCCAGCACCGATTTCATGCGCTGTTGCAGGCCGCTCATCTCCGGATACTCTTCAAGAAGTTGAGACATCGGCTGCATGGCCAACCCGAGCCGCGTAGCGGTCAGGTGGATGCGCGCATAGGCGCGTCCCATCAAAACTTGCTCCAGCCGTGTATTCGCCGTGCCCACAAGGGCAGCGAAAGCAGAAGCGCTTGCTGCCTGCTCCCAGGCCATTGTGATGGCTCCCCGCGCGAACGACGATCCGGGGTCCGCGGCCTGCTCCCGGCTCAACTGTACGTGCTCAGCGAGCCACTTGCGCGCACCGGTGACGCCATTCTGCGCCAGGCCAAAGCCATCGCGCTTTTCCGCCAGTTCCCAGTCGCTAAAGCGGAACCAGGCAGCCGTCTCGCGGTCGCGCGCGCGGCTGGAAACCTCGACTTCCATCGCCTCTCGACAGAGCCGGGCTAACTCCTGGGTCTGCTCTCGGCTCTGCGTCATCCGAAAGATCCCGTCCGGATGAACGGAGGCTTGAAGGGCCTTTCGATCCGATTCTGAGATGGTGCGATCGTCCTCAAAGGGCCGCTTGATAGAGACTCTCCGGGAGATCTCGGCAAACAAGGGATCCGGGCTCGCCTTCGCATCCAGCGCAAAGGTGACCGCGGCCACCGGCCGATCCTCGACCACCGCATTCGAATACTCGCCGTCCGGAAAGTACACCATGTCGGACCGGTATCCATGTTGCCTTGCGGCCATTTCCAGCAATTCCAGAAACGTGCCCTGGCCAATGTGAACCTGGCGTGCCGGAGGATCGGAGAAAGGAAGCAGGCGGCTTCGGTCCACAAGCAATCTCATGCCGTTTTCCCCGGTCAATTCCACCTGCCAGGACTGCGCGTTGTGCGGATTCGGCGCCAGGATCGCATACCGCAACAACATCAGGCGAGTGTCGTCTGTCGGGGAAGCCTCAGGCGCCCCTGCGGGCTCGGCCACTTCGCTGCAACTCTTGTTGGACCATAATACGATTGCACTGGCCGCCGTTCCCATCAAGAATTCCCGCCGATCCATTCCAGACATTACTGTCATTTCCGCTCTCGCTTTCTAGCGAACCTCAAAATGTGAAGCCAATCTTGACCGATGCCTCGGGGACGAATACCGGCTGTCTGTAAACCCGGCCGGAGACCGGAATTTCGCTCTGACCCGCCACCACGAAATGGCCCTCTGCCCCCGGATCGAGATAGAAATGCCGCGAAAACTTCCACCGGTATCCACCCGCTGCGGTCAGCATGAAGTCGTGGTATTTCGCATCGGTCGTCGCGTCCACATTGCGAATCCAATTGCGCCAGTATTCGAAACCTGCCCCCGCCCAATAACCTTCCAGGCCTTTGCGCTTGTTTCCGAAGAATAGGTCAGCCTGCCCCGCATACGAATCGGTGCGCCGGTCCGCAAATCCTCTGCTCACAAGGAACGACGGCGCCGTCCGGCTTGACATCATGTCGCACAGCCGCCAACTATTGCGGCCGATAAAGCCGCCGCTCGAATAGCCGTGCTGCGCAAAGGGTAGCAGGTCAAAGTCGCTGCCCAGCGTCCACTTGTGCACAGAGGGCCGCTTTTCGGCGGTTGGCGCAGTGCCGGCCGGCTTGGGCCCGTCGTCCGCGCGGATCACAGCCGCTCCCTGCACAATCAGGATGAGCACTAACAGCGTCGTAACCACCCGCATGATGTCCTTTCGGTCCAAGGGTTCTCCTCCTAGTCACGTTGTCACTGACTAGTGATAACGTAAGTCACCGACTGGTGACTTGTCAACGCAATCCTCGAAGCTAACTCCAGTGCCTTAGCACCTGAGTCTCGAGTTTTCGCGCGCCTCGCCTGAATCTGTTACCCTTGCCACCGAATTGCAGGTGCCCCATGGCCTTCAAGTTTCAAGGTTTCGACTTCCTTTCCCTCGATGCCGGCTTCACTGAAGACGAATTGCTCGTCCGCCGCACCACCCGCGACTTTGTCGAAGACAACGTTGTCCCCATCGTCGAAGACTGCTTTCGCGAGGGCCGTTTCCCCCGCCAACTCGTGCCTCTGATGGGCCAGCTCGGCTTCTACGGCGCCAACCTTCAAGGCTACGGCTGCGCAGGCATGTCCAACGTGGAATACGGTCTGGTGATGCAGGAACTGGAACGCGGCGACTCCGGCCTGCGCAGCTTCGTCAGCGTGCAATCGGCGCTGGTGATGTATCCCATCTTCACCTTCGGCTCGCCGGAGCAGAAGGACACCTGGCTCCCCGCTCTGGCTACCGGCGAAAAGCTCGGCTGCTTTGGCCTCACCGAGCCCGGCTTCGGTTCAAACCCCGGCGGCATGACCACCACCGCCCGCTCGTCCGGCGACGAATACATTCTCAACGGCGAAAAGATGTGGATTACCTCCGGGTCCATCGCCGATGTGGCCATCATCTGGGCCAAGGTTCCCGATCCCGCCGACCCGGCCAACGAGACCATTCGCGGCTTCCTGGTTGAGACCGATCGCCCCGGCTTCAGCGCCCGCGACATTCACGGCAAATGGAGCCTGCGCGCCTCGGTCACCAGCGGCCTCACACTCCAGGACGTCCACATCCCCGCCGCCAACCTGCTGCCTGGCACCGGAGGCCTGAAGAGTCCCCTGATGTGCCTCAACCAGGCCCGCTACGGCATCGGCTGGGGCGCCATCGGCGCGGCCATGGACTGCTACTTCACCGCTCTGCAATACGCCAAGACGCGCAAACAGTTCCACGACCAGCCCATCGCAGGCCACCAACTCGTGCAGGAAAAACTGGTCTGGATGGCCTCGGAGATCTCCAAGGCCCAGTTGCTGTCGCTTCACGTCGGCCGACTCAAAGACGCCGGAACGGTGGGCCACCAGCACATCTCCATGGCCAAGCGGAATAACGTGTGGATGGCCCTGGAGTGCGCACGGACCGCCCGCGATATCCTCGGCGCAAACGGGATTACGGAAGACTACCCAGTGATGCGCCACAGCATGAACCTGGAGTCGGTCAAAACCTACGAGGGCACCCACGACATCCACACACTCATCCTCGGCCAGCACCTCACCGGCGTCGCTGCCTATTGAGGTCTTTGCGCCCACCTCGGCGAAATACGAACCCAGGCATTGCCTGGCTTGGACGATTCGATGTACGTTATACATCATGAAGCGGACGCAGCTCTATCTCGACGACGATCTCTGGGCGACTCTGCATGCCAAGGCTATTCTCGACGGTACCTCCATCTCGGAACTGGTTCGCGTCGCAGCGCGAGATCGATACATGGGGAACCTCGAAGAGCGCCGCGCCGCCATGATGGGCATTGTGGGGCTTTGGGAAGATCGCACAGACCTGCCCGACACCGAGACATATATTCGCAGCCTGCGTGAGGACGATCGGCTGGAACGGCTGGGAATCGAGTGAGCATTCTCCTCGATTCCGACATCGTGATCGAGATTCTGCGATGCCGAGATCTAGGCATTTTGTCGCAGTGGCAGGCACTGGCAAATAGCGGAACGCTGGTTCTGTTTTCGCCTGTCACCGCAGCCGAAATCTGGGCGGGAGCAAGGCCCAACGAACGCCAAGCGACCTCGGTTTTCTTTGGCCATCTGACATGCATCCCCATCGGGTACGATATCGGCGAGTTCGCCGGCGAGCTCATTGGGCGATTCGGGAAAAGCCACAATCTCAAAATCGGGGACGCACTCATCGCCGCCACTGCGCAGCGACATCAAGCTGCCCTATGGACCCGCAACCGCAAGCACTACCCGATGGCGCAGCTTACTTTCTATTGATCTTCGATCCAGGCGAAGCGGACAGTGGAGCCCCGTGCCCCTGCTAGCATGTGTTTGTAATGGATAGACGCACGGCGCTCTCATTCGGGATTTCACCTATCGCTGGGGAAGGAACGGAGGTTCTGTCTCTCACTCCCGCGTTGGATGGCGTGCCCCTGACAGAAATCATTGCGCAGTTTGAAACTCAAATGGGATTTGAGCCTGTCGGTGGGTATGGTGGATTGGTTCCGGCTTTTTATAGATTCGGACCAATGGACCAATACTTCATGTCGGAGTCAAAGGCCGAAACCCACGGCGAAGGTCGCATTTACCTCCTGGGGTGTACCTGCTGCGAGGTTGGTTGCTGGCCCTTGAAGGCGAGAATTAGCAAAACGGAGACCGGTGTTGTCTGGACCGCATTCGAGCAACCGCACAGGAAAGGACGCAATTATTCTGGTTTTGGCCCGTTCACCTTTGACATTCAACAATACCGTGAGGCCGTCAATGCGATTGCTTCCCGTTTCCCTGAACATCAATTTCAGAAAGGTGCAAGACCGAGAGAGGGATACCTCGGACTAGGCATTGGGAGATTCTCCGCATAGGCACCTTTTTTGAAAGATCACGGCTTCTGCATCGTGCCCTCCGCATTTCGACTTTACTTCGGGATGCTGAGCAAATAGCGACTTGCCGAGCCAAGCCGAGTAAGGCAGTATGGACTTTGCGGCCGGTGAACCCGGCGCGGATGGAGATCGACAAATGAAGACAGCAATCAAATTTGGCACCTCCGGTTGGAGGGCTATTGTGGCCGACGAATTCACCGTGGCCAACATCCGGCTGGCCGTGGCGGGAATCGCCGCCTATGTGAAGACCCAGCCTGAGCCGCACCGCGTCCTGGTGGGCCGCGATCCGCGCTTTCTGGGCGAGAGCTTTGTGGCCGAAGCAGCCCGCGTGCTGTCCGGCTTCGGCGTCACGCCCATCGTGATCACCGACGCTGCGCCGACACCGGCCATTGCCTATGCCGTCAAAACCCTGGAGACCTCGGGCGCCATCAACTTTACCGCCTCGCACAATCCGCCGGAGTACAACGGCATCAAGTTCTCGACCCACGACGGCGGCCCGGCGCTGCCGGAGGTGACCAAGCAGATCGAGGCGGCTATTGCCGGACTCAGCGACGGCTTCAAGATCGGCGACACGTCCACGGCGACTTTCGATACCACCGATGTGAAACCGGCGTTCCTGAAGCGGCTCACCGAACTGGTGAACCTCAAGGCCATCGCCAAGTCCAACATCAAGATTGTCTACGATCCCTTCTGGGGCGCCGGCCGCGGCTACAGCTCCGACATTCTGCGCGATGCGGGCGTGCAGGTCGAAACGGTGCACGACTACCGCGATGTGTTGTTCGGCGGTCACGCGCCGGAGCCCGACGACCACCTGCTGGGCGACGCCAAAGCCAAGATGAAGGAATTCGGCGCTCACCTGGGCATTGCTACCGACGGCGACGCCGACCGCTTCGGCATCTTGGACGAGGACGGCACCTTCATCCAGCCCAACTACATCATCGCCCTGCTGTTCGACTACCTGGTGGAAACCCGCGGCTGGAAGAACGGCGTGGCCAAGAGCGTGGCCACCACCAACCTGATCAACGCCCTGGCCGATTACCACAAGGTTCCGCTCTACGAGACCCCCGTGGGGTTCAAATACATCGGGGCACTCATTAACGACGACAAGATCGCCATCGGCGGCGAAGAGTCGGCAGGATTGACGATCCGCGGTCACGTTCCCGAGAAAGACGGCGTCCTGGCCGGCCTGCTGGTTGCTGAAATGGTGGCGACCCGCGGCAAGAGCCTGGGCGTGCAATTGAAGGAGCTATTTGCCAAGGTTGGTTCCTTCTATCCGGTTCGCTCCAACTTTCACTTGACCCCGGAGGTCAAGGCCGCATTCACTGAGAAGATGAAGGCCGATCCCACGGAACTGGACGGCCGCAAGGTTGCCAGCGTCGTGCGCACCGACGGGCTGAAGCTGATCCTGGAAGATGGCTCCTGGGTTTGCTACCGGCTTTCCGGTACCGAGCCGGTAGTGCGGGCTTATACCGAGGCGCGCAGCGAGCAGGATATGGAAAAGCTCAAGGCGGCGGCGGAGAGGTTCGTGCTGTCTTAACAGTGGACAGTGAATAGTGGACTGTGGCCAGGCCCCCGATTGGATCGGAGGCCTGACCTTTCAACTTGAATCGAGATCGTGCATGGCGAACGAGAGCAAGCAAACCGAAAAGAGCAGAGCTGCTGCCGCAAAGGCGGCAATGCCCAAGCGTGCGCTTGACTGGACTCTGCGGGTGTGGCGGCCGGCGGGAACACTGGTGGCTGTCGGCTTGGCGCTGCTGGTGACCTGGCACGTGGTCAACGGCAAACACGGGGTGTCTGTGTGGCAACAGAAGCGGGCCGAAGACCTGCAGTTGCGCAAGAGCATCCAGGATCTGGAGCAGGAGAATGCACGCCTGCGTCAGCACGTGGAACGGCTCAAGTCCGATCCCGATGCGATTGAGCACGAAGCGCGCGAGAAGCTTCACTATGCCAAGCCTGGCGAAGTGATTTATAAACTGCCTTCGGTGGCTCAAACCCAGGCGCAGCCAGCATCGGCAAAGTAGCGGATGCCGAAGGGCTTTCGGCTCTCGAAGAGCCGCGATCCTCGCGCTCGCACGCTCTGTTGATTCATTCTTAAAAATTAGCTTGACTCGGTTGGCTCATAGAATGTAAATGTATACATGTTGGTGCTTTACCAGATTACGCATTAATCCTGCAAACGTTTACCTGGCTGGTACGCCCCCTTGCAACTCGTTTTTACCCGGCGGTCCCGGCTCGGCCCCGATCCTCCGATCACTTTCCAATTACGGGCATGGGATCGATACCATACACTGAATGCGGGGACAACTCTTTTGCCGGCAATGCCATCAAATTCGTTGGCGTAAAGGGCCCCGGAGGCGCTTGAAGGTGCCTCCGGCAGTAACACTTGTCATGTGACCTTCCATGGTGCTGAAGGGGACCTAGTCTCCCCCTTCAGCACCATTTTTCTTTTGTTTTCGCTTGAGTGGATCTCGCCAGGCAGGGTTTGTCGCCAGTCGCTCAGGAAAACGTCGCTCAGAAATCCACGTGGGCGCGAATCGACCCCACCCAGGCGGGGCCGCGGTCCCGGTTGAAGCCGGGATTGCCAATATGCTGCACATCGAGGGCATAGAACAGCCCCCGCCAGGCATGAAGGTTATAGTAGCTTTCGACAATGTTCTCGCGCCCGTAGTTGAGGGTTCCATCCCCCAGCAGAAAGCCCAAGCCCCCCAGTTTCAGATATTCCTGGTGGTCGCTCTTGATGGCGTTCGATACCACGGCCAGGCCAATCTTGTCCACCGGGCGGCGCCAATGCGTACCTGCGTAGTCCGCGCCACCCGCCGCGGTCTGGTCCACCTCGGTGTAGGCAAACGACTCGTGTTGCCCCTCGTTCCAGCCAAATCGCCCAAAAACACGCAGATTTTCAGTGATTTCTTGTTCCTGGTTGAAGCCCAAGCCGTACTTGAGCGCGCTGAAATGCTCGTGTGCGGTGATGTCCGGCGTCTTGTCGATTCCCGCCAGAAAGGCCTCGTTGGCTTCGCGATAAGTACCCATGTGGGCCCGGTTGGCATAGAAGAGGATGCGCTGCGTGCCCTTGCGTTTGGCCACAAAGCTGTGTCGCAGTTCGAATTCGCCGTTCTGGCCGTGCGCGCGGCTGAAGGCCCAGTCCAGGTCGATGCCGTTGGCTACCGTGGGCATGGCGAAAAGGCCATAGCGAATGCTCCAGGAGCGGTCGTCGTACTCGGCCATGCCGCCGACGGTGTAGCCGCGCGTATCCGCGGCATAGTCCCAGGCGCCGTTGTTGTCGACCGTCCAGTTCATGAACTGCAAATGACTGTCTGAGCCGACCTCATTCAAGTCGAAGAAGTCCGGCAACGTCATTTTGCCGGCACGGAATTCAAAGCGCCGTACCGGGACGCTAGGCGCCAGTGCGAATGGGCCCGGGTCCTGGGTAGTCGTGGCTTGCGCGAGTCCAATAACCTGGTGAATCTGATACCGGGCAAGGTAAGGCGTGGAGCCAAGATTCGGGTTCCGGACCACATCCAGGTTGGTAAATCCGGCTAGCCCAAGTGCCTCGCTCAAGCCGCGCCCGCCGGAGCTTTCGAGGTCGAGAATCAGGTCGTTGTTGTAGCGGATAGAGTGCCATGGACGCCAAGCCGAATACAAGGTTCCCAGCAGCGACACCTTGTATTCGCCCCTGGAGATGAAGCTATTGGGTCCCTGGTAAGGGGAATGAAACGGCAGGTCACCCTGCATGATGATGTTGGCCTGGCCCGAGAGCCAGAACTGGCGATTGTCCGGATGCGGGGCCATGGAGACAATGGGGGCATCCTGAGGCTCGCGGCCCACCGGGCTCATATCGGTGGCCTTCTTCCCAATGCCGTCGTGCTGCGCGTCGATCAAGGGCAGTGCCGGACCGGCCTGCGCAAATTGCAGAGGCTGTGGCGCGGCAGGCAAGGCGTCGGGTGTCTGCGCGGCGACGTCGCATGCCGCAAGGACCAAGGCCAGCGCCAGGCCGACGTAGGCTCCAAGGCAGGCGCGAGGCGCGCGAAACGAAATAGGGCGTGCGAGGAAAAACCGAGGCATCGGGAAGCCTTTACGAACTGAAATCTAAAAAGGAAGCAGGGTTGCGGGCATACAATGGAAGCGCGTCGATACCCCTACCGGGTTTATACTATACCCCGGGTGGGTATTGTCAAGAAGAAAGGAAACATCCATGTCTCACCAGGAACGGGAACGGGCCAAGTTGTTGCAAAGACTGAGAAAACTGCGCGGTCAACTGGACGCGGTGGAGCGCTCGCTGCTGGCTGATGAGGAATGCGGCGGACAACTGATGCTGCTGGCCGCGGTGCGGGGCGGTGTGAATAGCCTGATGGGTGAAGTGCTGGAAACGCATATCCGGTTTCACCTGGTGGACGGTGTCAAGGAGCAGATTGCCCCCGACCTGGCCGAGGACCTGATTGACCTGGTGCGGGCTTATTTGAAGTAGTTTCATGGCTAGCGATGAGCTTGCAGGGCCGGCGGATGAAGGTGCGTCCCGCAACCGGAACCTGCGTCTTTTGGTGATGGTAGTCGCTGGGCCGGCTGGGAATTGTTAACGCCAGGTTGATTGAAGGCTGGGAGCGAAAAGTAAACGCTGGGGAGAACCTCTGTTTAGGCCTTGCCGAAAGGCTTTGGCATTTGGGGAAGACGCGGAAGTTTCGGTAACTTCTCGATCTATGGGAGCATGAAGCTGACTTCCGCCTTTGATCGTGCTTGCTGCTGCAATGGGGCTGCAGGGTAATCTCCGGATTGGCGACCAACCTGTCGGAACTCGCAACCCCTCGCCGAACCATGACAGGAAACGCGCTTCGGGCTGTCATCCATTGAAGAATCTTGTCCAGATTGGCGCTCAAGCGCAACAGCCGTCAGGAACGATCCGCTTTCCGGGATATTCGACGCTTGCGGAGGATGGATTCAATTCCATTCAGAATGCACGTTAGACCGAATTCCAAGCCATCGTCCAATGGCTGGTTGAAAGCTCCTGACTCGACCGCGGCCGCCAGTGCCGGGTACCTGTTTCGAAACGGCGCCGGCAACTTTGCCGTCTCAGACAACCAACTTTCGGTTGAGGGCCCACGCGATCTGCCGGCGGTGAATTCCGCATTGCTGCGAATGTGCCCCATGAGCAACAGAAAAGCTTCATGCTGCTGGCGCGCAGTCAGTCCGGTATTGCTGAGTTCTTGCAGCGCCGCATTTAGCCAGCCCAGTTCGTTGGGGCCCATGATCCGCTGCGGTCTTGCGGTGGCCTGCAGAAACCACGGGTGATTGCAGTAAATGGCTGAACACCGGTGGGTCCACTCTGCAAGCCTGGACCGCCATCCCCGTCCGGCAAAATGCAAATCCGATACGGGCCCACCCGCCCTATCGATCATCAGATCAACCAACTCCGCCTTGCCCGGGAAGTAGCGATAAAGCGCCATGGTGGTGACATGAACCTCGCGCGCTATCCGCTGCATGGAGACGGCCGCAAGCCCTTCAGCATCCGCGACGGCGATGGACGCTCGTGCAATCTGGTCCGCAGTGAGTGAAGGTTTGGGGCCGGGACTCGATTCAGACCTCTCGTTCTTGGGCGCGCTTGCGCCAACCTCCAACGCCTTCTTTGTTTTCGCAATCTTTCGCATCCTCATTGCCGGCGCTTTCTTGGTAGCCAATTGAGATCCTCGCTCTCCGACCGTTTCGCTTCGATCTTACATCCCGTTCAATGTTGCACGGCATCATTGTGTATGCTATACACAATTATGAGGAAATGAAAATGGTCTGGACCCTGTTGGCTGTTTCAATCGTGGCTTTGGTTTCGTTCCCGCTCGGCGTTCTGCTTCACCGTCGGCTGCGCCAACAGAGGATTGCAGCCAACCTGCAGATTCGCGGCGCCCATGGAATTGTCGAGGACGGCTTCAGAGAAATTGGTGGAATCGAGCAGTGGATCGGGATTCGGGGTGAGGATGAAAGGAACCCGGTATTGCTTTTGATCCACGGCGGTCCCGGTTCGTCGTGCAGTATTTTCACACCGGTCATCCGATCATGGGAGAACGCCTTCACGGTTGTTCAATGGGATCAGCGCGGCAGCGGCAAGACTTTGGGAAAGACCGGACAGTCCGGCACCGGAGAACTGACGATGGATCGGCTCGTCCAGGATGGCATCGAAGTTGCGGAGTTCGTCCGGACTCGTTTGCGAAAGGACAAGATCGTTTTGATGGCCTGCTCGCTTGGCAGCACATTTGGATTGACCATGATCAGGCGCCGGCCGGACTTATTCAGCGCCTACGTGGGCACGGACCAGAATGTTGGCATGGCGCGGGATCGCGAGAAGAACCACAAGGCATTGGTTGATCGCCTCCGTGCCAATGGGTTGAAAAAGGGGGTAGCCGCACTGGAAAAGCTTGGCTCCGATCCGTCTCGCTGGACTGCGAAGGAATTCACGGCTACGGCAAAATGGACGATGAAGTCGGATCCTCGCTTTTATGAGAGGACGATGCAACTGCTAAAGACCTCAATCTGGTTCTGTCCGGATTACAAGTTGCGTGACATCGGGCATTTTGTCTCTGGGATGCACTTTTCTCTCGACCAATTGATCTCCGAAGTCAGAATCTACGATGCGTGGCAAGATGGCATCCAGTTCGAGGTTCCGTTTTTCGTCTTTCAGGGAGCGGACGATGTGCTCACGCCGCCCGAACTGGCACGGGCGTATTGCGACGATGTTTTGGCGCCGGTTAAAGGGATGACCCTGATCCAGGATGCCGGACACTTTGCCGCATTCACGCAGCCGGAGCAGTTTTTGAATGAGCTTATGACCCGCGTGCGCCCGTTGGCTATGGAACCGCAGGTTCTTGCCGGTTAAGAACGGCTGGCTTGAACGGCTTCAGGGCCTTGCAGGATGCAGCGCTACGAAGCGGGAGCCGTCAAATTTTCTTTACCTTTCTTCAACGGAGCCGCCTTCTCTCTCAATTCGGGAGCTGGCTCACACGCCGGCAACAGAATCGCGATACTATAAGTTGTTTGCCTTTGATCGGCCCTCTGACCGGAGCGGCGCGAGATTCTGCGAGGTTCGATGAGCGAGAAGCGTTGGGTGTTGTTGAATGCCAGTGAGGTCGGGCGCACCGACTCCGTGTCCGACCGTGCCATGGAGCGTCTGGTCGACGCCATCGGCGAAGAGGGTTACGAGGTTGTCCGCACCACCTCGCCTGAAGACGGCCTCTCGCTGGTCACCTCCGACCCAAGCTACTCCGCCATCCTGCTGGACTGGGATCTGGAAGGCAACTCGCAATTCGAAGAACGCGCCGCGCTCGACATCATCCGCGGCGTGCGCCACCGCAACAAGAAGGTGCCCATCTTCCTGATTGCCGACCGCACCCTGGTCTCCGAACTGCCGCTGGAAGTGGTCAAGCAAGTCCACGAGTACATTCACCTGTTTGGCGACACCCCGGCCTTCATTGCCTCGCGCCTCGACACCGCCGTGCAACGCTACCACGAGCAGCTCCTGCCGCCCTACTTTCGCGAGCTCGTCCGCTACAACGACCAGTCGGCCTACTCATGGGACGCCCCGGGGCACATGGGCGGCGTCGCCTTTCTCAAGCATCCGGTAGGCCAGGAATTTCACCGTTTCTTCGGCGAAAACCTGCTGCGCTCCGACCTCGGCATCTCGTCCGCGCCGCTCGGTTCGTGGCTCGACCACATCGGGCCGCCGGGCGACTCCGAACGCAACGCCGCGCGCATCTTCGGCGCCGACTGGACCTTCTACGTGCTGGGCGGCTCCAGCACCTCCAATCAAATCGTCGGACACGGCATTATCGCCCAGGACGACATTGTGCTGGCCGACGCCAACTGTCACAAATCCATCTGTCACTCGCTCACCATTACGGGAGCCCGGCCCGTTTACTTCAAGCCCACGCGCAATGGCTACGGCATGATAGGGCTGGTTCCGCTGAAGCGGTTCAGTCAAAAATCGGTGCAGAAGCTGATCTCGAAGAGCCCCTTCTCCTCCGGCGCAAGGTCGCAGGAGCCAACCTACGCCGTTGTCACCAACTCCACCTACGACGGGCTCTGCTACAACGTGAATCAGGTCACTGAGCAACTGGCCGGCTCAGTGGCGCGCATTCACTTCGACGAGGCTTGGTTCGCCTACGCCAAGTTCCACCCGATCTATCACGGACGCTATGCCATGGGCGTCCCGGAAGACATGCAAAACCGACCCACCATCTTCAGTGTGCAGTCCACGCACAAGATGCTGGCCGCCTTCTCCATGGGCTCCATGATCCACGTCAAGCTCTCCGAGCGCGCTCCGCTGGACTTCGACCAGTTCAACGAAGCCTTCATGATGCACGGTACCACCTCGCCCTTCTATCCCTTGATTGCTTCGTTGGACGTGGCCGCCGCCATGATGGACGAGCCGGCCGGACCTACCTTGATGGATGAGACTCTGGCCGACGCCATCAGCTTCCGCCAGGCCATGAGCTCCATCGCCCACCGCCTGCGCACCGAATCGGAAAACGGCGATGACTGGTTCTTCGGCATCTACCAGCCGGAAAGCGTCGTGGACCCTGCCACCGGCGAAACCATCCTGTTTGAAGACGCCGAAGACGAACTGTTGGCCACCGAACCCAGTTGCTGGACCCTCAAGAACGGCGAAGACTGGCACGGCTATCAGGACGAAGACTCGCCCGACGACTACTGCATGCTCGACCCCGCCAAGGTCACCATTCTCACGCCCGGCGTGAATGCCCACGGCGTCATCGCCCAGTGGGGTATTCCCGCCGCCGTGTTGACAGAATTCCTTGACTCCCGCCGCGTGGAGATCGCCCGCACCGGCGATTACACCGTGCTGGTCCTCTTCTCGGTCGGAACCTCCAAGGGCAAGTGGGGCAGCTTGCTCGAGAACCTGTTCGAGTTCAAGCGCCTCTACGACACCGACGCCGCGGTGGAAGAGGCGCTCCCGGAGTTGGTCCAGCGCTTCCCTTCCCATTATCGCCATTTGACTCTCAAGGAGCTTTCCGACGAGATGCACAAGGCGATGATCGAACTCGACCTTGCCGTGCTGGTCAACGCTGCCTGCGACGAGGACTTCGACCCCGTGCTGACCCCCGCGCAGACCTACCAGAAGCTGGTTCGCCACGAGACCGAACGCATCCGCTTCAAAGAAATGGCTGGCCGCATCGCCGCTGTGATGCTGGTTCCCTACCCACCGGGCATTCCCATGTCCATGCCCGGCGAGCGGTTGGGCGGACCCGAGTCCCCTGTCATCAAGCTCATCCTGGCCATGGAGCAGTTCGGCAAGCGCTTCCCGGGTTTCGAGCGCGAGGTCCACGGCATCGAGGTGGATAGCGAAGGAGACTACTGGATGCGCGCGGTGATCGAAGAGCCGGAAAAGAAGCGCCGCAAATCGAAGAAGCAGCCGCCGGCCAGTGAGCCGCCCATGAACCCGCCTCGGCTGCCCAGCCGGCCCACCCGCCATTCCACAGAGTAGCCCCCACCACCACCTGCGTTGGGGCTAACCGCCACCTGCGGTGGGGCCAGCTGCCTTCGGCTAGGCCGCCGAGGCTTGGGTGCCCCACCTTAGGCGCAGTTTTACCGCGCACAAGGTGGGTGTTTATCTCTGTGGAACCCCAACCAATCCAGCTTTTTATGGTCTTATATCGTCCTTCGGTCCAGTTGCGATGCGGCAGAGGGTCGCATAATCCCGACAGACGACGTGTTCCCGATAAGTTCCCGCTCGAACCCAGGACAGCCGGCTCCAAGCAAAACCACCACTCCCATTTCAACTGTGCGCAAACGAAACAGCGCAGGACTTGCTCGAACGCCTAAAGAAATCGTTGCGCCCCAAAGTAACCACTGGGACCTCTGCGACCCATGCGGGCCGCAACCGCTCTGGCTGCGCCGATCGCGGACCCTCGGATCGAGCCTAAACCCAATGGTAACCATCGATCACCGCCAATCTGCTCCAAGGTCATTGAGAACCCCACAGATTTTTCCCTGCCCATCTAAATAATTTCTAATCTTGGCCGATGGAATGAGCAAAGGCACGGAGGCTTTCCAGGATGCTCGCCAACAACAGTCCGATCTTCCTTCTCGCGTCGTATGAGCCCACATTGTTGTCCACCCTTGAGCCCCTGTTGATGGCCGCCGGCGCTCGTGTGGAAGTGGTGATGTCGGCTGAAGCAGCCTTGGTTTCGATGACTGCCCCCAATCCTCCCAGCCTCGCTTTGGTCGATGTGAACCTGCCCGGCATGGAGATCGGCCAGTTGCTCACCGAAACCCGCGCGCAAGTCAGTGGCAGAAGGCTGCCGGTCATTCTGATCTCCGACACCGTCACCCAGGAATGGACCGACGCGCTGGCCGACAATGTAATCGACGACCTGGTTCCTCGCACCACCGAGCCGGCCTACTGGCAGGTACGCGTGGACATGGTGATGCGCACCCACCAGAAGCTGCGCGAACTGGAGCAGTTGCGCGAGGCCGCGACACTCAACGCCCAGATGGATCACCTGACCGGCGTCTTCAACCGCCAGACGCTCATCTCCATGCTTTTCCGGGAAACCGACCGGGTGCAGCGCATGAAGAGCTCGCTGTGCTCCATCATCTTCGACATCGACGACTTTTCCCACTGGAATGCGCGCCTGGGCATTGACGCCTGCGACGAGCTGCTGTGCCAGGTGGTGGGCCGCACTTCGCGTCTGTTGCGCAGCTACGACCTCATGGGCCGGGTTGGGGAAGACGAGTTCATGATTGCCCTTCCCGGGTGCAGCGTGGCCAACGCCGTCATGCTGACCGAACGCGTCCGCATGGATGTTTTCTGCTCGCCCTTCCGCGTGGGTGGCGAATCGATCCGCCTGTCGGCCTGCTTCGGAATTGTCTCGAGCGAGGGACGCTCGCCGGTGGTCGTGTTGCGCGAAGCCGAACAAGCACTGCAGACAGCCAAAGCTGCCGGTCCTGAGACCATTCAGTGTTTCGACGACACCCTGCGGCCTTCTCCGCCGCCGGTCACCTACATGACTCCCTCGGCAGGCGATGGATTGCTTGCCTGGTAACACGAGCCGCGACACAGCAGAGAACGATGCCTGGTTTCGATTTCGAGACCAGGCATTTCTGTCTATGCACCTGGCTCGTGCCACGCCAACCCCAAATGCTCTAGACTCAAACCGTGGGCTTTCAAGAGTTTCTCGGCAACACACAAACCGTCAGCCATCTGCGCGAGAGCATTCAGGCCGAGCGGTTTCCGCATTCGCTCATCCTGGCTGGACCGCGCGGCTCGGGCAAGTACACGCTTTCGCTGATGCTGGCCAAGGCGGTCAACTGCCTTCAGCCTACTGAGAGCGACGGTCTGCCGGATTTCTGCGGGCGGTGTTCCAACTGCACCCGCATCGGCGATGCCGCCAATCTCGACGCCCTGGTGGCCGAAGCGGTGGAAGCCCGCGAAGCCATGCGCGACACCGACAAGCGCGAGACCCGCATCCTGATCCAGACACACCCCGACGTGCTGGTGGTGCCGCCCGACCCGCCGCAGTTGCTCATCAAGATGGGGCAGGTCCGGCAGGTGATCCACGTGGCCTATTACCGGCCGCCGGCCGAGTCCAGGCGCTCGTTCTCCATCTTCACCTCCTCGGCATTCATGAAAGAGGCGGCGAACAGCCTGCTGAAGGTTCTCGAGGAGCCGCCCGACCACACCTCGCTCATTCTGCTGACGGAAAACCCCCAGGAGCTGCTGCCCACCATCCGCTCCCGTGCCGTGGTCCACCGGCTTGGCGCCCTGGCTGTGACCGACCTGGAGTCACTGCTGGCCATGCGTCGCCCTGAGCTGAAAGCCACCGACCGCGCCTTGGCCGCGCGCCTGGCCGAAGGCGCTGTGGGCCGCGCCCTCACCATCGATCTCGGCGTCTACCTGGCCAGCCGCCAGGATGCCTTGATCGTGCTGCGCACTGCGCTGCGCGAGCCGGACTTTACACAGCTCTTCCAGGCCACAGAGAAGTACCGCGCCGGAGCCGATGGCCAGGAGAAGACCATCAACCTGCTGCGGGCCTTGGGCAGCCTCATTGAAGACCTGCTGCTGGTGGTGGCCGGTACCCCCCGGCTGGTGCGCAACGTCGACTTGGGTACCGAATTGGATCGCATGGCGCAAGGCCTGACTGTCGATTGGATCGACAGCGCTGCCCGAGCCCTGAATGCCGTCGAATCGGGAATGCGTCGCAATCTGCTTCGCTCTCTCTCGCTCGACGCGCTGGCCGTAAGTCTTGAAGGAAGATAGCCTGGCGCTCCAAACAGGGCTGAGGACAACAGCAGCCTATGCGCGCCTTGCTCCCACATCCTGGATGCACTAAAGTAATGCAACCGATTCACTCCGATAGGCATCTTTCTGGATAACAGCATTCCCGTCATCACACGAAAACGTGAGTAAGAACCTCACAAGGTCCCCAACCACCGCCATTCGTGAGCATGGTACGCGTGCTGCGCGTCTTGTCGACAGCCAAGCCAGGAAGCTCGTTTGTTTTAAAGAGTCGGCCGGGCTGTCGAAGATATTGGTTTCAAGCAACCGCTCGGCACAGAGACAGCCAAAAAGAAGCTGCCGCCTTTGAGGAATTGCCTGAGCGGCTTTACCCTAGAGGTTTCCCAGGAAGGTTGTTTCTCCATGATCAGTCAGACCAGTCGAGCGATGCTGCCCCCTGAACGCCCTTCGCCCGGCCCAGCGCGGGTATTGCGCCAGGTTCGCAGCCTTAACAGCTCCACCACGCCGCTTTCTCTCCGATTCTCGGCTTTGGCCCCCGAAGATCAGACCGGACAACATCAGGCCGAGTATTTTTACTTACAGAAACAGATCCAGGCCCAGACGCCGATGGTGATTGTCCTGGAGGATGGCGAGCAGATCGAAGGCTGCATCGAGTGGTATGACCGGTATAGCCTAAAAGTCCGGGGACGCTCCAAAATGCTGATCTACAAATCCGCAATCAAATACATGTACAAGTTGGGCGAAGTCGGGCCGTAGAACGAGGGGGGTTAGGGATTAGGGGTTAGGGACATTGAGTCGGTCGGCGGCGAGAGCGTTTGCTTGTCACTGGCAATCTCCTTCCGGGTTTATCGCGGATCCCTGTCGCTCACCGCGCCGCTTTCATCAGCCGGTCGCGGATGGCTGCGCCTATCCCCTCGGCAGGCGGCACCGGGCAGAGAATGACTGTGCACCCCCGCGCGTCAAGGGTGCGCAAGCCGGCATAGAGATTACGCGCCATCTCTTCCGGCGCCGACCAGCGGCCCCAGGCGAAGAATTCGGCCTGCTTGATTTTCAAGTCAATCTCCGTGGGCAGCATGATGCCCACCCGCTCCCCGCGCAAAGTCAAGGCCGTATCATCCAGCATTCGCGCCAAGCGATCCAAAGGCGCACCGACCAGCACCAGACGCGCTTTGGGCGCATAGTGACGCAGCCCCACCCCGGGCGAAGGCAACGCCTCGCGCGGCGTCTCCACCAGCGGCGCAGTGCTCTTGAATACCTCCACGGCGCCGGCGACGTCACGAATCTGGTCGGCTGTGATGGCCCCTGGCCGGTAAATCAGCATGGGACTCTGGCAGGGGTCGATAACCGTCGACTCCACTCCATGCTCCGTCGCTCCTCCGTCGAGAACCGCATCGATTCGGCCGTCCAAGTCCTCAAGCACATGCGCCGCTGTCGTTGGACTGGTATGGCTAAAGAGATTGGCGCTGGGCGCGGCCACCGGGACCGCGGCCCGCCGAATCAGTTCCAGCGCTACTGGATGCGCCGGCATGCGCACCCCCATCAGCGGACGCCCCGACGTCACCGCGTCCGGAACCGCAGAGGACCGTGGCAGCAGCAGCGTCAAAGGCCCCGGCCAGAAGGCTTCCATTAGCTGGCGCGCCCCGTCCGGAATTTCAGAGACCAGTCCTTCCAACATCTCCAGGCTAGCAATGTGCACAATCACGGGGTCCCAGGATGGCCGCTTCTTGGCCGCAAAGATGCTGGCCACCGCCGCTGCATCCAGCGCGTTGGCACCCAAGCCGTAAACGGTCTCAGTAGGCAGTGCCACAAGGCCTCCGGCACGCAGAATCTGCGCGCCGCGCTCCAGCATTTCCTGAGCAGCGGCCGTATCCAAATGAGCCGGGTCCACGACCAATCGCAGCGTATTCACTGTTCTATTTTCGCCTCTCAAGGCAGTCCGGGCCAACTGTGCCGCTTGCCGGACGGGTTGGCCGCCCGGTCGCACCAGGTACAAACGCAATATCGTCTGGGAATTGGACAGTATTTCAGTTGGATTAAAGAATCTACATTTTGGTTCGATAAAACGATTATCTGATCAAACATTCCAAAGGAACTCTCTTGAATCCTATTCGCATTTTTGAAGAACGAACAATCCTGCGCCGGATTTCTCTGCGCACAGCTCAAACTGCGATCCTCGCCGTCATGTTCGCAGTCACACTCAGCGCAACCGCCGAGCAGCGCCAGATCGTGTCCCGCTCATCTGCGGTTTACCCGGAACTGGCCAAGCGTATGAAGATTGCGGGAGTGGTTCGGCTCGACGCGACCATCGATTCCGATGGAAAGGTGCTCGATGTGAAGGCAACCAGCGGCAACCACATGCTGGCGCCGGCCGCAGAAGACGCCGTTCGCAAGTGGAAATTCACGCCAGGTCAGGGAACCTCGACGACTCAGGTGGAAGTCAACTTCGCCATCGCTCAGTAGAGTCACAAACTTCTCCCCCCTCTGCCGATGCGCGAAAACGGCCCTTAGGCAAAGGGAGGATGGCTTTTTGACTGGAGAGCCTTATCGTCCGGTTCAAGGGCGAGCGGACTCCGCAAAGCCCTCTGCCGTATACTCACTCCATCCCATGGCCATCGAAACCGAAATCAAGTTCCGCGTCGACAACTTGGAAGGCCTTGCGCAGCGCCTCCAGACCGCCGGGTTCACTGTGCAAACCCCCCGCAGTTTCGAGAGCAATATCTTGTACGACACACCCGACCGCGCCATGCGCGCCCGCACCGAGATTCTGCGCATCCGCTCCTATGCGGGCCACTGGATCCTCACCCACAAACGGCTACCGGACGTTGGCCCAGGCGAAGACACCCACAAGCACCGCATCGAAACCGAAACCGAAATCGCCGACGGTGAGGCTCTGGCACAAGTGTTTTTATCAGTTGGACTGGTGCCTGCATTCCGCTATGAAAAATGGCGCACCGAATGGCGCAGAGGCGAAGGCCACTGCGTGGTGGACGAAACACCTATCGGCAACTACGCCGAACTCGAGGGTCCTGCCGAGTGGATCGATGCGGCAGCGGACCAGCTTGGCGTCGGCCGCTCCGACTACATCACCCTAAGCTATGGCCGCCTGTTCGACCAATGGCGCGAGGAGCACCATTCCACTGCCCAGGATCTTACATTCGCGGCAATCGCCGCGGGGTAAGCTGCAGGAATCAGCGATCCGTCGCGGATGATCGTCTCGATTGCGCATTGCTTTTCTACGACGGCCAAGAATTCCGTCCGATTCGGCCTAGAATGACCAAAGGCCGGGCGCGCGACCTTGCAAGAGAAGCGCATTGACCGGAGCGGTCCAGTGGCCGAGCATCTATGTCTGGACTAAGTCATCTCTTTTCACTCAAAGCCAATGCGCTCCGGAAGATAGATCGGCTATTGCCGGCTGTCATCCTCCAACTCTTTGAAGTTATCGTTCCTCACGTTTTATTGGGGGAGCGATGTAGTTCAACCTGCTTTTCAGACTACTCTGTTGATTTCATGAATGTTATAAAACATGATGCGCCAAGGGCAGGCAGAGGCGCCCTTCAAGTTCCACATCGTGCGACGATTCATTGATAATTTACCGATTACCTTTAGGTGCTGGGCCGATTACCTATATGAACCCACCTAAACCCTCAGGAGAGCTCATGCTGACTACACTCTTTCTCACTTACATTCAACGGGCACGATTCACCGCCGTTGTCTTCACCCTTGCCGCCTCACTCGCGATCCTTTCCACCGTCCCTGCAAACGCCGCAGGCGAGCGCGAGGTCATTGCGCGCGTAAAGCCGGTTTATCCGGTTCTGGCCGAGCGCATGAAGATTGCCGGAACAGTGAGCCTGGAGGCCACGGTCGAACCCAATGGTCATGTAAAGCTGGTTCGAACCGTTATGGGGAACAGCCTGTTGTCTGAAGCGGCCAAAGAAGCGGTGAAGCATTGGAAATTCGCACCCGCGGATTTCGAAACGATCGAACAAATCGATGTCAATTTCCCCAACTGAACCGAGGCCGCGCACTTCAGCAAACCGTAACGGAACTAGAGGGCGTCTAGCTCGAAATTGAAGCGCCCGAGTCAGGGCAGCCCGCAGGCAGCGGCAGCCGAACAAAGTCCTCCATGGCGACCGAACTTCTGGTTCGCACTAAACCTTCCGGCTGCCTCGAATTGAGTTGAGAACAGAAGATTGCCCCGACTTGGCCGGCTCGCATTGCCATCTTCGTTCTGAGGAGGAGGAGACAGTGGCGGGCTCTTCCTCCGGGTCGACTTTGGGCTTTGTATGAATATTGAACATTATCGGAATCTAATTAAAGCACATCCTCCCTGGGCCGATGGTACGAGTAAGCAGCCCGCAAGGCTCAAGGAGACTCCATGAACGTCGTCCGCATTTTTCATTTCAACCCTAGAGCGCGCCGCATAGCAGTACGCCTCGCCCAGGCAGCCGTCCTGACAATGGTGTTCGCCCTGACCCTTCACGCCGGCGCCGAAGAGCGTGAGGTCCGTTCGCGTGTCGCTCCCACCTATCCGGAACTTGCCAAGCGCATGAAGATCACTGGCACCGTCAGAATCTCGGCCACCATCGATGCCGATGGCAAGGTCACCGAAGCCAAGGCCATCAGCGGAAACAAGATTTTGTCGCCGGCTGCCGAAGACGCCGTCAAACGCTGGAAGTTCACAGCGGGGACTGGAACCGCAACCACGGAAGTGGAAGTCAGCTTCCAGTAAAGGCCTCTTGCGTAAGGAATCGGGGCCTCGCAGCAAGTCGCTGCCCATACGGCGCAGGCAGCAGTGTTAGCCCTCGACACAAAGCCCATTCGATCTTCTTGCTCTTTCAGAAACACCCGTCCCCGGCGAGCGATGTGTCCTCGCCGGGATTGCTGCGTTGCACCCCAAACATCGCGCTGAACCCCGGAAAAAATGCCCTCCGGAGGCCGAAGCGTGCGCAGGGGCGAAGGTCTTTAGTGAAACGATTGATCTCGATGAAAAACGCTATCTTATTGATCCAAGGGGATTTTTATCAAAGTACCAAAGTAACTTGAAGCTAAGAATCCTCTTAATGCTGCCCCTCTTCAAGCCGATGACCATAGCTGAGCGCGTTCAGAGCTCTAGGAGGGCCAATGAACACATTTCACGTTATCGCATCGCCCCGGGGGCTAGCTCGCACCGGGTTTCGAATCTGTCAAGCCGTCGTATTGGCTCTGATTTTTGCGCTGGCCGTGCCTGCACGTGCTGCCGACGACCGCGCCGTCAAGTCGCGGGTAGCTCCCATGTATCCCGAAATCGCCAAGCGCATGAAAATCAGCGGCACCGTGAAGGTGGAGGCAACCGTCGATGTGGATGGCAAGGTGACCGATGTAAAGACCCTTAGCGGCAATCATCTGCTGCAGAATGCAGCAGAGGACGCCGTGCGCAAGTGGAGGTTCGCCCCCGCTGCGGCCCCGAGCACGGTGGACGTTGATCTCACCTTCGCGCTGGCACAGTAGCAACCGGGCGCACCAAGATCACCAAGAAAGGGCCCCACAAGCGAAGCGTCAGAAACCTGTCGCTTCGTTTGTGGGGCCCTTTTTTGGAACCACCTAAGATTCCGCGAAGCTATTCTGCCCCGTGGCACTTTTTGTATTTCTTGCCTGAGCCGCAGGGACAGGGATCGTTGCGGCCAACCTTCTCCCCGGTACGGCGCTGCACCGGCTGGCTGCCATCTCCGCCGCCCGACAGGCTCGCCGCTTCCAACTCCCGCTGCTTCTTGCGATGGAACTCCTTTTCCAGCGCATCAATGGTGGTGGAGGGTTGGCGGGTGTGAATGGAGATTTCCCCGATGGGCTGGGGCGCTCCAGCCCCGTCCTGTGGATTGGCGGCGCTGGCCACCGGCGGAGCCTTGGGAACTTCACGCCGCACCTCGGGCGCTGCGCTCATGGGCTGCCCGTCCGGTCCAAGAATCTGCATCCGGAACAGGAAACGGACCGTATCCTCCTGGAACTTGAGCATCATGGCTTCGAACATGTCGTAGGATTCGCGCTTGTAGGCCACCAGCGGATCCTGCTGCGCGTAGCCGCGCAGGCCGATGCCTTCCTTCAAGTGATCCATGTTCAGCAGGTGTTCTTTCCAGATGCCGTCGATCACGCTGAGCATCACCATCCGCTCGTGGTAGCGCATGGTAGGCGAGCTAAGGATCTTTTCCTTGCCCTCGTAGTCCTGTTTCAGCTTGTCGAAGATGGCCTCGCCCAGCTCGTGGCGGCTCATCTGCAGCGGATCGATCCCGACCGACGCCAAACCGATGCCGAAATGGTCGTTCAACTTCTCGTCGATGCCCTTCAGGTTCCATTGCCCCGGATGCAGCTTCTCGCCGGCAAACTCGTCCAGAATGGAGCTGAGAATCCCGCCGACGTAATCCTCCAGGATGAGCTCCTTCTGGTCCACGCCTTCCAGCAAGCGGCGCCGAACGCCGTAAACGGCCTCGCGCTGCTTGTTCATGACATCGTCGTATTCGAGCAGGTGTTTGCGCGACTCGAAGTTCTGGCCTTCGACGGCCTTTTGCGCGGCCTCGATACGATTGGAGATCATCTTTGACTCGATGGGCACGCCTTCTTCCATGCCCAGCCGCTCCAGCAGCGTAGAAACCCACTGCTTGGCGAAGATGCGCATCAGATCGTCTTCCAGCGACAGGTAGAAGCGCGATTCGCCGGGATCGCCCTGGCGCCCCGCGCGGCCACGCAACTGGTTGTCGATACGCCGGGACTCGTGGCGTTCGGTGCCCAGGATGAACAACCCGCCTGCTGCGATCACCTGTTCGTGATCGGCCTGCGCCGCCGCGTTGTGCACCTTGAAGGCCTCGGCCCACTCCGGTTCGGCAACTTCGAACTCCTGGCCCTGGTAATAGAAGCGCAGGAAGCCGGCTGGTGCCATGGGGTTGATTGCCCCTTCGTTGGCGCTGATGGCCCGAGCCTTACTCTTCTTCACCAGTTCCTGGCGGGTCATGAATTCGGGATTGCCACCCAGCAGAATATCGGTGCCGCGGCCGGCCATGTTGGTGGCGATGGTGACGCTGCCCAAGCGGCCGGCCTGGGCCACATACTCGGCCTCGCGCTCGTGGAACTTGGCGTTCAAAACAACGTGTTTGACGCCCTGACGGGCCAGGATGGCTGACAGCCGCTCGCTCTTCTCGATCGACGTTGTGCCCACCAGCACCGGCTGCTTCTTCTCATGCAGCAGTTTGATGTCGTCGGCCGCGGCCTTGTACTTTTCCTTCTCGGTCCGGTAAACGACGTCGGGATTCTCAAGCCGCAGCATGGGCTTGTTGGTCGGAATCACTACAATTTCGAGCTTGTAGATCTTCTCGAACTCGGCAGCCTCGGTTTCGGCCGTGCCGGTCATGCCGCTCAGCTTCTTGTAGAGGCGGAAGTAGTTCTGGAAGGTGATGGTGGCCAGGGTCTGATCTTCCTTGCGGATGGCCACGCCCTCTTTTGCTTCGATGGACTGGTGCAGCCCGTCGCTCCATCGGCGGCCCGGCATCAGGCGGCCGGTAAAGGTGTCGACGATGATCACTTCGCCGTCCTTCACCACGTACTCCACGTCGCGCTTGTAGAGGGCGTGGGCCTTGATCGCCGTTTCTACATAGTGCTTCAGGTCCCAGTTTTCCGCGTCGGCTATGTTGTCGATGCCCAGCAGCCGCTCGATGGTGACCCAGCCTTCGTCGGTCACGCCGATGGTCCGCTGTTTCTCATCAACGATGTAATCGCCGGTCAGGGTCTTGAATTCGCCCTCGTCGATCTCCTCGCCCAGAACCAGCTCGGGGATGATCTTCTTCACACGGGCATACTTGTCGGTGGTCTGGTCGGTGGGCCCGGAGATGATGAGCGGGGTGCGCGCTTCGTCAATCAAGATGGAATCGACTTCGTCGACAATCGAGTAATAGTGCCCGCGCTGCACGCAATCTTTTATTTCAAACTTCATATTGTCGCGCAGGTAGTCGAAGCCGAATTCGTTGTTGGTTCCGTATGTGATATCGGAGGCGTATGCCGCGCGGCGCTCGGCGTCGTCGAGATCGTGGACAATCACGCCTACGGTCAGGCCCAGGAACTCGTAGATCTTGCCCATCCACTCGGCATCGCGCTTGGCCAGGTAGTCGTTCACCGTGACCACGTGCACGCCGTGGCCGGCAAGAGCGTTCAAATAGCAGGCCAGCGTGGCTACCAGCGTCTTGCCTTCGCCGGTCTTCATTTCGCTGATCTTGCCCTGGTGCAGAACCATGCCGCCAATCAACTGCACATCGAAATGGCGCATCTGCACGGCGCGCCAACCGGCTTCGCGGACCACGGCGAAGGCCTCGGGAAGGATCTCGTCCAGCGCCTCGCGCTCGGCGATCTCGATGGCCTTTTCGTCGGTTATTCCTTCCAGACGGGCGGCAATCCGGGCACGAAACTCCACGGTCTTGGCGCGCAACTGCTCATCTGTGAGTTGCTTGATGGCCGCTTCAAAGCCGTTGACTTCAGCCACGATAGGCCAAAGCTTCTTGATGATGCGCTCGTTCGACGTGCCAAAAACCTTTGTCAGAATCTTTTCTAAAAACACAGGAATCTCCGTTTACCAGTGTAAATGGTGGAGGTTACGAAGAGCGCGACGGTGCACCGTTCGCGCAGCAGACCGGCGGGGTAGCCGAGAGGTTTCCCAGGTCTCGAAACCTGGACCCGTGACACCCGGCAACGGCCGGCAAGCTCGGGCCAGGCCCAAGCCGCTGGAAGATTCATTGGGTTTCAGAGACGCAGCACGAGGCGGTCAATCGGTTGGCCACGCCGGATCCGCCATAGCTGGCGGTTCAACTGCTTTTGAATTGTTTCCGGGTCACCGTCCTCGTCTTCGTCGGCATCCTGTTCCTGCTTGGCCTCAACAACATAGGCCATGCTCGGCCGGTGAAATATCTGCATGGATTGAAATGCAGTTCCGAGGGATGAGGTTGAGGGATAATAGCCCAGATTCTTTCGCCCCCGGCGTTTGCCGTGCTTCCAGGCTGCACGCCGCACCAGAAAGTGAACAAAGAGAAGCACCGCGGCCAAGACCGGGCTACTCATGAGAAACATGGAGCCGTCATAAACCAGATCTACGCCCATAACACCCTTCGCGATCGCAGGCAGAACATGAATTCAATGAGATCGAGCCTGCAAAGGAAAAAAGATCCAGCTTGCACAGCCCGACCGATTCAGTTCTTGAGATTGGGAAGACTAAGCCAGCAGGAAGGGTGGAGGCCGCTGGAAACTTGATGGCAGAAACGGCGCGTCCGGAATGCGGCTCGCGTATCCTGAGGCTTCACAGGGCAACAGGGTCAGGGGAGAGATAAGCCCCACAAACAGAATGGGCAGAATGGCTAGCCAGTCCGACGAGTGGTCGGCATGCCCATACGGCGCCAGCAACAGCAACAAGGCGACTCCGATTGCAATGGCTGCAACCAGGATCCATCCGCGCCGATGCCGATTCTGTGCGATCGTCCCGTTCCTCTTGCCTTGCAGTATAGCAAACTGCATTCCTATTTCATGGTCGGCACAATAATGGCCGCAGCGCGTCGCAGCATCTGTTCGAATTCCTCGACCGGCACCGGCCTGCTGAACAGGTAGCCCTGAAATGAATGGCAACCCAGCCCCGCCAGGCGTCTGCGCTGGGCCTCGGTTTCCACGCCCTCGGCGATCACAGACAACCCCATGGCATGGCTCAGGGAAATAATGGTCTGAGCAATCGCCCCGCTGCTCAGATCGGTCAAGATGTCGCGCACAAACGAGCGGTCGATCTTCAACTGCTCCAGCGGCAAGCGCTTCAGATACGACAGCGAGGAGTAACCGGTTCCAAAATCGTCCAGGCTAAAACGCAACCCGTGCTCATTCAGAATAATCATCTTGGAGATGACATCTTCGAAGTTATCCACCAACATGCTTTCGGTAAGTTCAAGCTTGAGATTTCTTGGATTGGCGCCTGTTCTGCGCAACGCCCCCAGCACTTGTTCCACGAAGTCGGGCTGGCGCAACTGCCGGGCACTGACGTTCACAGCCACGGTCAGGTTGGCGGTTTCCGCTTGCTTGCCCCATTCCGCGATCTGCAGGCAGGCGGTTTCCAGCACCCAGTTGCCCATGGGAAGAATCAAGCCCGTCTCTTCGGCCAGGGGAATGAATTCGCCAGGGGCCAGAAGGCCGCGGTGAGGATGCCTCCAGCGCAGCAGGGCCTCGGCGCCGTTGAGCCGCGATTGCTCGACCTGCGGCTGATAGTAGAGCAGGAATTGCTGCCCTTTGATGGCTTGGCGCAGATCCTCCTCCAGGTTGGCGCGCGCATTCACCGCAGCCTGCAACGAAGGCTCGAAGGCGCAAATGGTGTTGCCCCCGGCGGTCTTGGCTTGACGCATCGCCAACTCAGCCTGTTGCAGCACCTCTTCGCTGCCCTCCAGCCGATTGCCGAAGACATTGATCCCGATGCTGGAGGTCACCTGGCACTCCCTGCCGGCAAGCATGTAGGGCTGTCCGACCGCGGCCAGAAGCTTCTCGGCTACCATCCTGGCCTGCGCCGCAGCCTCGTCGGCAAAGCTGCTCAAATCCTCGATCATGACCACGAATTCGTCGCCGCCGAGTCGCGCTACGGTATCGGACTCTCGCACACTGCCGATCAGCCGCCGCGCCGATTCCTGCAGCAGCAGATCGCCGCTCTGATGGCCGAGGGTCTCGTTCAGCGACTTCAATTTGTCCAGATCCACCAGCAACAGGGCGCGCTTGCGGCCATTGCGCGCGCCGGCCGCCAAAGTCTGCCTCAACTGTTCCAGCAGGAAGCGCCGATTGGGCAGACTGGTCAGCGGATCGTAGAAAGCAAGATTCTTGATCTCGTCTTCGGCCGACTTGGCCGCCGAAATGTCCCGCGTCATCGAGAGGATGCAGGGAACTCCCTCCAGGTCAATGACCGAAGCCGACATCCGCCCCCACAGAAAGTTCCCATTCTTGGCTCGGAATCGCGCCACCAGGTCTCGGCAACGACCGGTCCGGCGCAGCGAATCCTCCATCGCCAGCCGATCCGCCGGGTCCGCCCACAAATGCAGTTCCAACGAACTCCGGCCCACCACTTCTTCCCGTTCGTAGCCGAGTAGATCCAGAAGCGAGCGATTGCAATCCACGCAGATGCGGTCGCTCAGACGACTGATGTGAATGGCATCCAGACTGGTGTTGAAGGTGGTGTGGTAACGGGCTTCGCTGGCTCTGAGCGCTTCCTGCGTGGCCGCCAGCCGCTCCTCCGCCGCCTTGCGCCCATCGATGTCTTCCACCAGGGCAATGAAATGCAGCGGCCGCCCCTCCCCGTCCCGCTGCATCGAGGTGGTGAGCCGAACCCAGACATGGCTGCCGTCCTTGCGGACATAGCGCTTCTCGAAGCTGGCTGAATCGGTCCTTCCCGCGGTCATCTCTTCCAACACCGTCAGGCTCGATGCCATGTCTTCCGGCGGGGTCAATTGCTGGAAGCTGAGGCCGGTGATCTCTTCCACGGTGTAGCCGACAATCTCCGCAAAGCGCGCATTGCAGCGCAGAATCTTGCCCTCGAATGACGTGTGAAGAAGGCCCACCGCTGCCTGCTCGAACGTGGCTCTGAAGCGCTCCTCGCTGTCGCGAAGTTGCTTCTCGGCCTGCTTCCGCTCGGTAACATCCTTGGCAAACACCGAAACGCCCGTCGTCTTTCCAAGTTCAACGATCCGGTTCAGCGCCAGATCCAGAGTCCGTCCATCGGGAAGCGCGATTTCGGCCCGCACCCGCCCTTCGCCCAACACCCGCGCGAACAGCGTATCCCAGACTGCGGCTCGGGCCGGGGGAAGCCACTCTTCCGACTTCATCCCGCCCCTCAATTGGATGTTCTGGCGGCTCTTGATGTCCTGCTGCAACGCCCGGTTGAACGCCAGCAGCCGGCCCTCGAGGTCCACCGACCAAATCAGGTCTTCTGTGCTCTCGATCAAGGCGAACAGATTCGCTTCTGCCTGATTCCGCATCCCGGGCTCTCCTGATTCAGTCGTGCTCGTGCTCACCAAACCGTCCCCCTTGCCTTTCGGGTTGCCGCACGATACAGCATCTCCCAACACTCGTCTTGCCTACCCCATCGGAACGGTACACCTGGAGCTTCACCCCGGATTGGAAACCTTCCGTGTCCGCGTCCCAAACTGTCGCCGATTCCCAGAGCGGTCCCGCCCATGCGGAAATGGAAAATGCCCGCCTTCGCCTCGGACAAGGCAAAGACGGGCATTGGGATAGTTGGACATTGGAAGCCGGTCGCCGATCTACTCATCCGGCGGCGATGAACCGGTTGGCCCCACTTACTCCACCGTTACGGTGAATGTGGAGGTCCGGGTGATTCCCATCGAGGCGGCAGATACATTCACGGTGTAAGTACCAGCCGGCGTTCCCGGATCCATGGGTGGCGTCACTGTGGTGTACACACCGCCACCACCGCAGCCCGCGAACCCGGCCACGCAAACCAGCAATAACAGCACCCACGGAAGCTTGCGCCGCCGCACCCCCGACATGCCAAACAGAAAGAAGATGCCTGCCATGGCTACTGCCCCATAGCCGCCCAGGCCCGGCA
Source organism: uncultured Occallatibacter sp. (assembly GCA_964560845.1). GTDB lineage: Bacteria > Acidobacteriota > Terriglobia > Terriglobales > Acidobacteriaceae > Telmatobacter. Next base: position 36,043 of record CAZLMY010000034.1, read on the forward strand.
TCCGATTCGCAGCCTCCTGATGGGCAGCAGTGGTGGTGATGGTCAGGGTTGCAGTGGCCGTCGCGGTCTTGGGCACAATGCCCGGAGGAGGAAGACTCACGGTTACCGTAGGGCAGGTCGCCTCGGTCATGGCTGCCGGCAGAGTGCAGGTCAGGGTCACCTGGCCGGCAAAGTAATCCACACCGGCCAGCGAAACCGTGGTGGTTCCAGACTGGCCCGGCGCCGGGATGGTCACGTTTGGTACAGGCGACGCAATGTTGAAGGTGGTGTCGACGACGGTAATAGGGATCGCGTAATCCCCTTGCGACGGCAGGTAGTACGTGTCACCGCCATAGGAGGCAGTTACGGTGTAAGTTCCGGGCGTGTCGATCGACGAGTTGAGAGTGGCGGCGAGATAGGCTATGTATCCACTGCTGAAGCTTCCATTCCTGGGGCCATACACGATGGTCCCAGGGGCCGGGCTGCCATTCTCGAGAATGGAAATGGTCCCGGTGGGCGCTTGCAGGATGCTCTCGGTGTAAACCGGCACGATGATCCGGAATGCCTGGCCGGAATAGGCCTGGTAGCCGCCAGGATTCAAATTGTCAAAGGGGAGATCGTAAACCAGGGGCTCGGTCTTGGTCGGCGCCTGTGTAACGGTCGCAGTCAAGGAGGCATTGCTGGGGTTGTAGCTGCTATCCCCTGCGTACTGCGCTTGCAGCGTGTAGGTTCCCAATGAGGTAAATCCGGGGGCGAGCAGCTGGTCTTCAACATAACCCTGGGTATTGAGGAAATAACTCCCGGCGTCGAGCGCGGTGCCTGCCTTGGTGAAACTGACGGTTCCCGAAGGGCAGCCCACTTCGCTTTGCGCCGGACTGGGCGCGCAAGAGGCACCGGAGGCGTTGGTTACATCGCCACGCAGCAGGAACAACGCTCCGAAGGGCACGGTAGTGGCCTGCTGATACAAGCCCACATCCATGTTGTCCCAAATCAACGACAGCTTGGTCCGACTGTTCTCTTTGCCGACTGTCACCTGCACGGGCGCCGAATCGCTGGAGCCAAAGGTGCCGTCCCCCGCATAGTGGGCCGTCACGTTATAGGTCCCGCCCGGCAGCAGCGTGGTGGCGCCGCTGGCCACGCCGTTGTTCAACGAGAAGCTTTCGATTCCCTCGGTCTTGCCCGCCGGAGTCGCCATCAGCGCGACGCTGCCGGTAGGCGTACCGGTTCCGCCCTGCGCCGACACGGTGACCGCGACATTGACCGCCTGCCCGTGGGAAAGGCTCACGGGAGTCAGGCTGGTCAGAGTGGTGGTGCTCGCGGTGAAGGCGGCCGAGTTCCACGCATTCACCAGGTTGTTGGCATTGAGAGACCCTAAACCGGTTGCCAGATCATAGCCCGATGTAGCGGTCCATGCAGGGTTGGCGGGGTTGTTGGGATCGATCAGCACGCCGTAGCCGTTGGTCGGAGCCGTACCACAGTTGGGGGTTCCAGGCGAGCAAGGCACGGAGTCGTTGCCCTTGGTGACGTCGTAGAAGATGCACGAATTGCCGGTGGACGCCGCAGAGCTGGAATTACAACTGGCTCCCTGCTGCGCTGCGAGTTTGTAGAGAATGTAGTTGGCATTGCCCTGGCGGCCACCCAGGCTCTGTGCGGTTTTCTGGTTCACCAGCGCCATCATGCCGGCAAAGACGGGCGCCGAAGCCGAGGTCCCCCCGATGCCGACAAAAGAATTGTTGGCCAGGCTGCAAGGCAAGACGCTGCCGAATATTCCCATATCCGCTTCGCACATGATGTAGAAGCTGCCGTCTTGGCCGTTGCTGGCAAACAGCGACACGTCGGGCAGGTCGCGCACTCCGTCCTGCGGAACGCCTGCTCCTGTTTGCCACGCCGGCTTGGCGGTTCCCGACTGGCATGTCCCGTCGCTGCCCTGTGTCGAGCAACTGCTGGGCCCGCCGCTCCCCGCTACGATGTTGAGTTCTGCGGAACTGGTGGGACAGTTCCCTGCGCCCAACGCAGCGCAGGAATCGTTCCAGGTGGTCTCGGGAATGTAGCCTTTTGCGGAAGCTCCCGTGGTGGGATCGTTGGTGGCGTTCCAGTAATTCGGAGCGGTGGATGCTGTCTGGTCGAAATCCGTGCCCCCCACCGCTACGTTATAGGGCGTGGACGCGAATCCGCTGACCGCTAGGCCGCCGGAGGCCTCAGCTACCTCGTCGAAGTCGTCGCATCCCGCCGAGCCGCCATCGCCGGCCGCAACCACTACCGTGATGCCCTGCGCTGCCGCTTGCTGCCAAAGCGAGTTGTAGAAGGCGTTACCGGAATTGCCCAGAACCGACTCGCACTCCCCATAGCTCTCGCTCATCACCGGGGCCAGGTTGTTATCCACAATGTAGAGTGCGGAAAGGTCGACGCCGAGCGAGGTCTCTGTGCTCTGTGAGACCACCAAGTCGATGGTGGCGTTTTTCGCCACCGCGCCCGACCATGAGACGTCGAGCACCGCTTCGGGCTCATCGCCCACCACTCCCGGGTCGGGGCCATTCAAGATGATTTGCGGGTCCTTGGCAGGCAATCCGAAGATGCTGCGAAAGGTCTCGATATCGCTCAGATGGATGTTGGTCTCGCCCACGATGGCGATGGTCTGCCCGGTGCCGTCGATGCCCGCGCTCCACAGCGGAAGCAGGTTGTAAATCGTGGCAAGGTCGGTGGGTCCGACGCCGTAGAGATATTGCTGGTTCCCCTTATAGGTGAACAGAGGCAAAGGCGCATTCTGTGTCGCCTGCTGCGGAGCCCCTTTCAGCGTCCAGTGCATTTGGCGGGGAAAGTTGTGCAGCGAAAGCACACCCTTGACGGCCGGGGCCAAGGCGGCAGGAATGGAGGGGTCGCTGCTGTTGGCCCAGTGCTCTGCCCCGTTCACAACGTATTTATGAATGGAGGTATGAAACGCCTCCCGTACTCGTCCTGCCGTCCCGGAGAATTCGATCGCCGTTTTCCCCTTGGAAACGGAGATGACCTGAAAGCCATGCGCTTCAAGCCATGCGCGCACGGCGGCCAGGTCGCTGTCGGCCAGGCCGAATTGGCGGCCGAACGTTTCCGGAGTGAGCCACTGGCGATAATTGGATGAACTGCGGTCCTGTTGCTGGTCGAGCAGGGTGCGCAAGGCCTGGTCCTGATCGGCGCTGCGATTCAGCACAAGTTCCATGCGGTGCAGGGCCAAGCTGTCGGGCGCCGCGCCCCGGTCGAATTCGGCCCGTGCCAAGGGGTGGGTATTGCCGCGCAGAACCGTGCGGCTCGTTTCATCCACCGGCTGCGTAATCAAGGCGGGCGCTGCTCCCAAGATGGCCCCGGCCGGCGCCGCGCTCTGAGCCTGGGTGCTGATCCAGGCCCCCAACAGCGCCACGGTGAGAACCGTCCACTGGAGGGCAAACCGGCTTCGCCTTTGTCGGAAATCGAATGCAGAACGACATGCAACGGAAGGAACCAAAGCGAGCAAAGAACGGTACATGAGAACTCTCCTCGAAGCAATCGGAAATGGGCAGGCCACCGGGAGCATTCCCATCAAGGCGACCGATAAACCTGTCATTCGGCCTGGAATGCATCGGGATGGGCGATTTTGAAATCGCGGATGAAGGCCGGTCAGCGCGCCTGCCCCTGGGTCTTGGCTGCTTGCTCCCAGGCGATCACGGCTGCCGTTTATCGCGAAACAGGAATCGCTTTGTCCGCCTAAGCCTTGTGTTTTTACCTGATCCCGCACGGCCCGAAGGTACCAAGGCGGCTCGGGCCGTGTCATTCGAGGTTTCGCTGTATTCACAAACACGGGGTCGGCGAGAAAGTCGTCATTTTTTGTGCAGCCGCATTTTTTGTGCAGCTCGACCCTTCCTTCGCGCCTCGCCCACCGATTTACTCTTTCGCTGCCTCGATGACTTGCCGGCTCGCTGTCCTGATCGCTATCCCGCGCCCGGTACAATGGAGTTGGAAGTTGGACCTGACCCAAACCATGGCGGAAAAAGAGCAAAACAAGCCCAAGACCCCCGAGGCCCGCAAAAAGGATGAGGATCCGGTCGGCAAAGTCTACGACTCCCGCCTGATTCGGCGTCTCGGCCACTATCTGCGCCCCTACTGGGTTCAGGCCACAGTCTCGACCCTCGCGGTCACCTTCAAGTCTCTCAGCGACGTCACCGGCCCTTATCTGGTGAAAGTTGCCATCGACCGCTACCTTACAGGAAACGCCGGACCCGCAACAAGCTGGCTCACCCGCCACTTGCCCACCGACCCCTACCTGGGCATCACCCGGCTCGCCACCATCTATCTCTGTGCCCTGCTCTCGGCCTATTTCTTCGAGTTCATCCAGGTCTACCTGATGCAGTGGACCGGCCAGAAGCTCATGTTCGACCTGCGCCGCGACATCTTCCGGCACATGCAGCGGATGCATATCGGCTTCTTTGACAACCACTCCATCGGCCGCCTGGTCACCCGGCTCACCTCGGACGTCGACGCCATCAACGAGATGTTCACCGCTGGCGTGCTGGCCATCGTGGACGACTTTCTGAACCTGACCATCATGGCCATCCTCATGCTCACCATCAACTGGTGGCTGGCCCTGATCGCTTTCTCCGTCCTGCCCCTGATTCTCATCGTCACTCGCCTGTTCCGCGACCACGTCCGGGAAAGCTACCGCCGCGTCCGCGCCGCCATTGCCCGCATCAACAGCTTTACCCAGGAACACATCTCCGGCATGGCCGTAGTGCAGTTGTTCAACCGCGAGCAGC
>CAZLMY010000035.1:0-40770 GCA_964560845.1 uncultured Occallatibacter sp.
CTGCGCGGGCTCTTCCTGCTCGGTGGCTAGCCTTGAGATGGCTTCCTGCTCCCAGATGTGTTCGTCAATCGGCAACAGCAGAAACGCCAGCACATAGTCCTGTCCAAGCGTGAGGGCGTGTTCCGGTACATAGACCTTGAAGTCGGGATCGTCCAGCACATGCAACGCAGCCGCGGTCGTGTCTTCGCCCATGTTGGCCATGCGATGAACCTGGTAGAAATACTCCTTCGTCTCGATGTCCTTGATATCGCAATGCGCCATGGCGGCGAGCGCTATTTTGCGATCCTCGTGGGTGTCGGAAAGGCTCAGCAGCAACATGCTGCCGTCGTATAGAAAAAACGGAGGATTGGCGAAATCCGCAAGTTCCTGGCGCAGGCCGGCGATGAAAGCGGTTGGTTGAGCCTTGGCCTGATTCCAGAACTTGTCCAGAATTGCCGACTTCTTTTCCTTCTCCAAGCGCGTCAGCAGGTGGGGCTGAAACGAATAGACATCCTGGATCTGATCGTGAATCGAGTTGGGTTGAGCATTCGCACCGGGAGCGAGTAGAAAAAAGCAGAGGAACCAGCCGATGGCAAGCCGTCTCATCATGCGCCTCATTCTACGCGGAATGGGGACCTTGGCCGCCGGCACGCAATCCAAAAAGGCCATGTTCGCGGCGGTTTTCCAATCTCAATTGAATGGCCACCCCCCAAACGCTCATCCCACTCTCCCATGATTCGCTCTTGCCCTTGACGCCGGCGATCTCCTGCGGACCTGGCGCTGAACCAAAACCCAAAGCGCTCAATCACACCATTACTTCACTGGGCGCGAGCCTGTAACCAGAATGTCCACCAACCTCCGGGCGCTCTGCTGCCACCCCGGACCAGACGCAACATGGGCGACACCAATCAGCGCACGGAGCAGGTCGAACGGGTCGAGATCCTCGCGGATCTCTCCGCTCCCGATGGCGCGTTTCACCAGCGCATCGATCGCCGCATGAACGAGGCCGTGAGAACCCTCAAACAGCTTTGCAGGACCGCCTACGACACTATTCAGTGCAGGAGCGATGATCTGCTTTGCAGCGATGTGGTCGACGAACAGCAGCATCCAAGCTCGCAATGCGTCAATCGGCGGCATGGATTCGGTGAACTTCTGCTCCGCCGCAGCCAACTTCTCCACCTCGCTCCGATAGACCGCCTCGATCAGCGCATCCCGGGTCGGAAAATGACGATACAGAGTCCCGGCGCCAACGCATGCCTGCTTGGCTATCTCGTCCAGACTCGCGTCCGCGCCAAATCGGGTGAATGCATCCTTTGCCACCTCTAAAATGCGCACGCGGTTGCGGAGCGCGTCGGTACGCGGCTTGGGGCGCGGCTTTTGCGGGTCGGGTTGTGAGTGCCGTTTCGTCATGAGCAAAAGATTTGCAACCGGAGAGAGTCTCCGCTTATCTTATGTATTGAACCGGATACACTCTCCGTTTTATTCGAATTGAGAGCGGTTCGTCAATGCAGGTTGCCCATGCGACGGCAACACAACATCTGGGAGGAATTAAATGCTCCAGGAAGTCAGTCAGGCCGGCAACTTTACCCTGCCCGGCAGTTCAATCACCGTGAACCGCATGGGCTACGGCGCCATGCAGCTTGCAGGCAGAGACGGCAAGAAGCTGGTGTGGGGACCACCTCGCGATATCGACGGTGCGATCGCCGTTTTGCGCGAAGCCGTCGCCAGTGGCGTGAACCATATCGATACCAGCGATTTTTACGGTCCGCACCTTACCAATCAGCTCATCAAGCAAGCGCTCCATCCCTACCCCGACGATCTCGTCATCGTGACCAAAGTAGGCGCCGGCCGCGGCGCAGATGGCTCATGGCCACATGCTCGTTCGCACCAGCAGATTATCAACGCGGTTCACGACAACCTGCGCAATCTCGGCCTCGATGTCCTCGATGTGGTCAACCTTCGCCTCGGCGGCCTGACCGGGCCGACTGACGAGCCTTTTGAGGAGCCTCTGACCGCGCTTGCCGAACTGAAGCAGCAGGGATTGATCCGGCACATCGGCCTCAGCACCGTTTCTGCCAAGCAATTGGTTGAGGCGCAGGTTATCACCGAGATCGTGTGCATTCAGAACTTCTACAACGTGGCCGAGCGCAGCGACGACGAATTCGTCGATCTTCTCGCCGCGCAGGGCATTGCCTATGTGCCTTATTTTCCACTGGGAGGATTCTCCCCGCTTCAGTCGTCCAAACTCAATGAGGCAGCCGCATCGCTCCATGCCACGCCGATGCAGGTCGCCCTTGCATGGCTCCTCCATCGTTCGCCAAACATCCTGGTGATTCCAGGTACTTCGTCCCTCGAACATCTTCGTGAAAACCTCAAGGCGGCCGCCCTGCAGATTCCCGCGGATGCGCTTGCCGACCTCGATGCAGTATCCACTCAAAATGCCTCCGCATCAATCGCGCAACACCAATAGCAAACCTATTTGTCAACAATCGAAAACCCAGGAACAGGAGTACTCACATGCGTGTATTCGTTACAGGAGCAACAGGCTTTATCGGTTCGCCTTTAGTCCGAGAGCTGATCGACGCCGGTCATCAGGTACTCGGCATGGCTCGCAGCGATACCGGCGCTCAAGCGCTGATCGCAGCGGGCGCCGAGGTGCATCGCGGAGATCTCACAGACCTTGAAAGTCTGCGCAGCGGCGCGGCAACGGCCGACGCGGTAATTCACACCGCCTTTATTCACGACTTTTCGAAGTTCAAGGAGAACTGCGAGGTTGACAAGCGTGCCATCGAGGCGCTCGGCCAGGCGCTCGCAGGTTCCAACCGCCCCCTGCTTGTCACCGCCGGGATCGGAGCGCTTGCCCCGGGCCGTCTCGCAACCGAAGAGATGGAGGCCATTTTCAACCCGGCGCTGCCGCGCGTTTCCGAACAGACGGGCTTGGCGCAGATTGCGCTTGGTGTCAACGTCTCGGTGATGCGCCTTCCCCAGGTCCACGACCCGGTCAAGCAAGGCCTCATCACCCATTCGGTCCAGCTCGCTCGGGAGAAGGGAATCTCGGCGTACATTGGCAGCGGACAGAATCGCTGGGCAGCGGCCCATGTTCTCGACGTTGCCCATCTCTACAGGCTCGCGTTGGAGAAGCACGAATCAGGCGCCAGGTACCACGCAGTCACCGAAGAGGGAGTATCGATGCGGGAGATTGCCGAAGTTATCGGCCGAGGCTTGAAAGTGCCCGTCGTCAGCCTCTCTCCGGAAGAAGCTCCAGCTCATTTCGGCTGGCTCGCGTTCTTAGCCGCCGTCGATATGCCCGCTTCCAGCGCACAAACAAGAGAGAAGCTTGGCTGGAATCCAACCGGACCAGGCCTGATCGCCGATCTCGAGAAGATACGTTACTAAGCCTGCACCGATTGCGCACCAGCGGCGACGATTGCGCCGCTGGTGCGCGGATGCTTCATGGTTAGTGGTCGGTCAAGCGAAACCTGGTTCATCGGTTTGGAAGGGTACGGGCTTTGCACTCTGCGGGAAAACTCAAAACAGTTCGGCCCCATTTGTCCGGTGTTTCCCTATTTCCGCAGCCTCTTTTCCCCTTGAAGATATCCCGTTCAACCGAGGCAGTTCTCTTCGGTCAATCGAAATTGACCCAACGATGGAGGCACTCCGCTGATTTATGCTTCCCCCTTTCGCCCCGCAAGCCGCTCTCTTTTCTGACGGCCGCTCATCCAACCGTTTAAGATGACCGAGCGATGAGAATTTCTGTTGTTTGCTCTTTCCTGATCCCCGTTTCAATTCTTCTGGTCGTTGGCTTTGCGGGAATCGCAGCCAAAGGGCAAAGGCCCGTCCCCAACACCCAACTGGCGTCGAAAGAACTGAACGCGCGTGTCGACGGGCTGCTGCGAAAGATGACCCTGGACGAGAAGATCGGCCAATTGGTCCAGTTCTCGGCCGGCTACGCCACCGGACCCGGCGCATCCAATCTGCGCTATGACGATCTCGCGGCCAAGGGGCAGGTGGGGTCGTTTCTCAACGTGGTGGGGGCCGATGCCACCAATCATTACCAGCACCTGGCCGTGGAGCAGACCCGGCTGCACATCCCCCTCCTCTTTGGGCTGGATGTCATCCACGGGCACCGGACAACCTTCCCCGTGCCTCTGGCGCTGGCGGCCAGCTTCGATCCGGAAGCGGCCCGGACGGTGGCCCGCTTTGGCGCCACCGAAGCTCGTGCCGACGGCATTGCCTGGGTGTTTTCGCCCATGGTCGACATCGCCCGCGACCCGCGCTGGGGCCGCATCATCGAGTCCGCCGGAGAAGACCCCTACCTCGGTTCGGCCATGGCCCGCGCCTGGGTCAAGGGCTATCAACAGGACGATCTTTCCAAGCCCGATTCGGCCGCCGTCAGCGTCAAGCACTATGCCGCTTACGGCGCCGCCATCGCCGGCCGCGACTATAACGCCGTCGATATGAGCGAAATCACGCTGCGCCAGGTGTATCTGGAGCCGTATCGCGCGGCGGTGGAAGCCGGCGCGGCCACGCTGATGAGCTCGTTCAATACCATCAACGGCATTCCGGCCTCGGCCAACCGCTTTACGCTCACCCAGATTCTGCGCGACGAGTGGGGCTTCGACGGCTTCGTGGTCTCCGACTGGAAATCGGTATCGCAGCTCATCAACCACGCCATCGGCGACGGCCCCACGGTGGCCCGCAAGGCCCTTGTAGCCGGCGTGGATATGGATATGGAGGGCAACCTCTACGGCACCACCATTGCCGCCCAAGTGCGTGCGGGCAAGATCCCGGAGTCGGTAGTGGACGAGGCGGTGCGGCGTGTGTTGCGGGTCAAGTTTGCTCTGGGGCTGTTTGAACGCCCCTACGCCCCCGTCGGCCCGGTATACGATGCCACACCGGAGCGCCGCGCGGCCGCTCGCAAAATCGCGACAGAGACCTTTGTGCTGCTGAAGAACGATGCGGTCGAGGGCATGGGGACGCTTTTGCCGCTGACAGCCAAGGCCAAGAAAGTAGCGCTCATCGGACCTCTGGCCGACAGCCAGCGGGAGATGCTGGGCGCCTGGTCCAGCGGCGATCCCAAGTTTGCCGTGACGCTCAAGGCCGCATTGACCGAGCGCCTGGGCGACAAGCTTCTGTACGCGCAGGGCTGCGAGCTGCTCAGCGGCGAAGACGCCAACCTGCTGAAACAGGTGTATTCCGGAAGTTCGGCCGACCAGCATCTGCCTGTCCCCGACGACGCCAGAACCATTGCCGAGGCCGTGGAAACTGCGAAAAAGGCCGATGTGGCCATCCTGGCGCTGGGCGAGCCGGCCAGTTGGATGGAAGGCGAGGCCGCCAGCCGCGTCCACCTGGGCTTTACCGGCGCGCAGCAGCAACTGCTGCAGGCGGTCGTGGCCACAGGCAAGCCGGTGATCCTGGTGGTGTTGGCGGGGCGTCCGCTGGAACTGAAATGGGCCGCCGGCCATGTGCCTGCAATTCTCGAGGCCTGGAGCCCTGGGATCGAAGCCGGCCACGCCCTGGCCGATGTGCTGTTTGGCGACGTCAACCCCTCCGGCAAACTGCCTGCCAGCCTGCCCCGCGCGGTTGGTCAGGAACCTCTCTATTATGCCCAGCTTCCCACCGGCCGGCCGGCGCATGGAGACCTCAGCCACCTGCCCACCTGGCATGACGACAAGTACATCTCCCGCTACATGGACGAGGAGAATTCGGCGCTGTTTCCCTTTGGATGGGGGCTCAGCTACACCCGCTTCAGTTACGGCCAGCCAACCGTCAGCCGCGCCGAGCTTCCGGTAGGCGAAGTGATTGCACAGAAGAAGCAACCCCTGGTGACAGTGGGTGTGAGCGTCAGGAACACCGGGACAGTGGCCGGAACCGAAGTGGTTCAGCTCTACATTCGCAACACGGCAGCCAGCGTGTCGCAGCCGGTGCGCGAACTCAAGGGCTTCCAGCGCGTGCAACTGGCCGCAGGCGAGACCAAACATGTGGAATTCACCCTGGGATTCGACGAGCTGAACTTCTACAACGCCGAGATCGAGCGCACCGTGGAACCAACCACCTACTCCATTTGGGTAGGCGGCAGTTCCCTGGCCACCGCCGAAACCAGCCTCAAGGTGATTGAGTAGGCGGCGGGTCAGCAGGCCAACGAGCCAGCGGGCCAGCAAGACAGCAGGATAGCGAGTCAGCGAGGTATTTGGTCAACGGGCCGGCACATGAGCCGGCAAGAGGATCGGCATAGGAAGGGCGCTGTGAATCCCATTCATCGCATTTTTCTGGCGACGGGTGGGAAAACGCAGGATCCGGCCCGTCTCGACGCCAACTCGCTGACTTGCTAACTCGCTAACCAGCTGCCGCTTTTTCGGCAAGGCATGCGTTTGTTTCGCAACTGTTTTCCCGGCCAGTTGCCGGTAAGAAAAGGTGTAGCTTGACTGCAATCGGCAACCCCGACTTCGAAGCAAAGGGCAAAGCCAGAACCCATTGCCGCCTGTCGATCCTGCTGGCGCCGATGGTCCTCCTCGGCCTGCAATTCCGTCCCATGCCGGCTTTCGCCGCACTCTCCCTACCCGCTGCGACCGTGGCAGCCCCCATGCCCGATTTCGGATGGCTCACGGTGCTGGCCACGCCGCTCTATCTGGCTCTCCGCTTCCTTTACTTCCACGGCATCGGCAACTGGGGCTGGGCCATCATCGTGCTCACAGCGATCTTCAACCTGATCATGATCTGGCCGCGCATGATGGCCGTGAAGTCCTCGCTCAGCATGATGCGGATTCAACCCAAGGTTGAAGCCCTTAAGCAGCGTTATGCGGGGCTGGAAAAATCCGACCCCAAACATGCCGAGATGAGCGCCGAACTGATGGCGCTCTACCAGGCCGAAGGGGCGAATCTCTACGGCGGCTGCCTGCCCCTGCTGCTGCAGATGCCGCTGCTCATTGCCTACTTTCGCGTCTTGCGCAACGCCGCTGAGTTGCACCACGCCAATTGGCTGTGGCTCACCGATCTCTCCGCGCCCGACCCGCTTCACCTGCTGACCCTGGTCATCATCGCCGCCATGTTTCTGACCCAGTGGATCACGCCCATGCCCGGCATGTCTGGTGCACAACGGCGTCTCATGGCCATTCTGATGCCGGTGGTCTGCGGCGTCTCCCTCTGGGGATACGCCTCGGGTCTGGGCCTCTATTGGGCCACCGGTGCCGTCATCAACCTGGTCATTCAGTTCGGCATCAACCACACCGCCATGGGCCAGGAGATGCTGGCCTTGGCCGCCGCGCGAAGCGCCAAGAAGACGATGACTGACCAGTGAAGGCCAGAACATCGCCAGAGGGGGATGCGAACTGCTCCAGGAACTTTACGTGCCGCATCCTTTCCGCCTATTTCTGCGGAAAGGGTGGGAAACCAAAGAACCCGACGGATCGGCAGCGGAAGTCTGTTCCTTACCGGGAGGAGCTTTCACCAACACCAAGATGTTTGAACAAGCTCTCAAAGCAGCCGGGGATCTGGGCATCCCACTCGTTCCAGTCGTGCCCACCGGGCAGAGTGTGAAATTCATAGGAGAAATTGCGCTTGTGCAGAAGGGCAGCGAAGCGCCGATTGGGCCCCAGCAGAGGTTCTTGCCCGCCGGCGGTGACGTAGAGATACGGCGTTCGCGCCGGATCGGCCGAATTCACCAGCAGAAACGGATCGCTGGCCTGGCGGGTGTCTGAGCCCTGCGCGCCGAACAGCGTCCTGATCCTCCACCACTCTCCCACGCGCTTGACGTTGAAATGGCGATGGAGAATATCGATGGAAGGGCTGAGTGCGGCCACGAAACCAAAGATGTCAGGACGACTAAGCGCGAGCTTGATGGCAGCGAATCCTCCCATGGAGATACCAACAATCGCGCGGCCCTCGCGGCTTTTTTCCGCGGGAAATCGGCTTTCAACATCTGCGATCAGGTCCTGAACCAGGTAGTCCTGGTAGCGATCTTGTGGCTTTCCGACGGCGTTCGTGTAGTAGGAGAACGCACCCTCAGGCATAACGAGAATTAGTCCTTGGGCAGCATACTTAGAGACATCGGAATAATTCGACCAATCGCGGAAGCCGCCATTTCCCCCGTGCAGCAAATAAACCACCGCAAGCTTCCGTCCAGCCGGAACACGGGCGGGCAAATAGACCCGATACGGCATCTCGCGCTTGAGCGCCGCGGAATGAAAAGTCACATCCTGCATCACGACGCCGGGCGCCGTGCGGGGATGGTCGGGCAGAATCTGCTGTGCGGTATGGCAGGCGTCGAGAATCAGGAGTGCAGCCAACGGCAGGAGTCGTGCGAACTTGCGATTCATGGGTTGAACCATTGTAGCTTCGCCGAACCTCAAAGAATGTCTTCTCTTAGAGATTGCCGGATGCGGTCTTCACGACAAGTTTGCGGAGGGTCTCCAGCAGCTTCTCCGGATTCCCTTTGCGCACATAGGCCTGGACCAGCGGGGCTAGTTCGTCCGGCACGGCGAACATATCCGACAACACCGCGATGGGTACGGCGGGGAATCGTCCTCTGACCTGCTCCACAACTTCCAGGGCAGAGATGTTGGGAGCCAGGCGGTAATCCAGCAGCACCGCGTCGACGGGCCCATCCTGCGGCAGGCAGATGCCCCGAAAAGAAACCAGCACGGGGATGCCCATGAAACCGGCACTCTCAACGATCTGGCGATAGATGTCGAGATGCACCGGGTCATCATCGATAAGCAGGATGGATGACTTGCGACTCATGGGTGTTCGGGACCTGGGAAACTGACTGAGATTACCATTCTGGCGAGGCCGATACAAGGTTGAAATGCCTGGTTCCGAGAAGGAATGGGGCAGCTGACCCGTTACACTGTTGTCGGACAGGAGGAACCACCCCAATGCAAACCAGGATTCAGGGCACCACCATGCCGGTGCTCGACGTGCAGCTTGACCCCAACGAGAGCGTCTTTTCCGAGAGCGGCGAGCTTTCATGGATGACGGCCTCGATTCAAATGACCACCCACACCCAAATGGGCGGGGGCGGCGGCCTGTTTGGCGTTCTCAAGCGGGTGGCCGGCGGCGGAAGCCTGTTCATGACCGAGTATCGCGCCTACCAATATCCGGGCGAGGTCAGCTTTGCCACCAAGGTTCCCGGCCACATTGTGCCAGTGCAACTGGGGCAGGGCGCCGAGTACCTTGTACACCGGCACGGCTTTCTGTGCGCCACTCCCCAGGTCACCATCGGGGTGGGTTTCCAGCAATCGCTGGGGGCGGGCATCTTTGGCGGGGACGGGTTCATGCTACAGAAGGTGAGCGGCTATGGCACGGCGTGGCTTGAGCTCAGCGGCGAACTGGTTGTCAAGAACCTGGCCCCGGGCGAGGTCTTGCGGGTGCATCCCGGCCATGTGGGAGCGTTTCAGAGCTCGGTCGGTTTCCAGATCACCATGGTCCCCGGCATCAAGAACATGATCTTCGGCGGCGACGGCATTTTCCTGGCGGTGCTGCAAGGACCAGGGACCATATGGCTACAGACACTGCCGATTTCCCGGCTGGCGCATCAGATTGGAGAGTACCTGCCGCAAGGGGAACGCCGCGAAACCAATTCGGCCATCGGCGGAGGCCTGATCGGCGGCATCGTGGGCTCCATTCTAGGCGGGGACCAATAAGCGAGTCAGCGAATTAGCAAGTCAGCGAGTCGGCGAGCCCGCAAAGCCGCCAGCACGCCGCCTCGCTGGCTCACTGACTGGCTATTTGTGCAAGACGAGGTAAGACGCATGTTGGGATCGACCGGTAAGCCGCGAACGCTTCGCAACGATATTGTGTTCACATTCGCGTTGGCGCTGGCGCTGGCATTGGCCTGGGTCCTTCGAGATGTTTTGGTCATGCTCTACGTCAGCGGGCTGTTTGCCGTTGTGCTCAGCCCGATCGTTCGCTCTACCGCTCAATTGCGCATTGGCCGCCGGCAGCCTTTCAAGGGATCGGCGGTTTTTGTTCTGTTGCTCGTGCTGGTGGGCGCCATCGTGGCGTTCGGGTTTCTGGCTTTGCCCCCGGTCATTCGCGACCTTCAGGCATTCAGCGGAGAGATGCCCACCCGGCTCCCCGCTTTGGTTGACAACCTCAAGCACATTCCGTTTGCCGACCGCCTGCAGACCGACGATATGATTGCGAAGGTTCAGGATTTCGCGAGCAACGCTGCCACCTACCTGCTGCTGTCGATCCGGGACTGGGCCGGCAAGCTCTTCGACATCTTCATGGGCTTGATCTTGACCGTCTACTTCATCCTTGAGGGCGACCACGCCTACCGCTGGTTTCTGTCGTTCTTCCCACTTGAACAAAGGACACGGCTCGACGCCACCCTGCAGCGTGCCGAAATCCGCATGGGCAAGTGGCTGATCGGTCAGGGCGGGCTGATGCTGATTCTGGGCCTGCTCAGCACCCTGGTTTACCTGGCGCTGCACGTCCGCTACGCCTACGCGCTAGGCGTGCTCACCGGGCTGCTGAACATTATCCCTGTGCTGGGTGCGGCCCTGTGCATCGCGCTGGCCCTGTTGGTTGCGGCGATTGACTCCTGGGGTCGCGTGCTGGGGGTGGCCATCTTCTACTTCATCTATGTGCAGGTGGAAAATTCTTTCCTGACCCCGCGCATCATGCGCAACAGTGTAGATCTGCCCGGTCTTGCCATTTTGGTGGCCTTGCTGGTGGGCTCCGCGCTTGAAGGGGTAGTCGGCGCTATGGTGTCGGTACCCACAGCGGTCCTGGTTACCGTGCTCCTCGACGAGTACCTGGTCCGGAAAGATGCTGCGACCGAAAGCGAGGTTAGCTGACGAGCAGCGTTAGCGAAGTTGGCAACGGCGGCCAAGTTTGAGAAACAGCGGAAGCGACCGCCGCAGATCAGGGCTAGAGAACCGTGTTCGCTGAGGTCCATGCAATCACCACCATGCCCGCCTTGATTTCGGCATCCTTTCCCGGCCCCCCGCCACTCGGCCCCTGCAGCGTTTCTCCGCCGTTGAGCTGAATCTGCGCGCCATGGATTTCAATCGGTCCCACCCTGAAGGTCAGAATCCCTGGGGTTCCCGCGCGGCCGGCGGCTATCGCCTGCACAATTGTCCCCTGCAGCGGAGTCCCTTGCCGAATCAGAACCGAGTCGCCCACCTTCACGTCCTGGCCAAGCATCAGCCCAATTCTGTCACCGGCATGTGCGGAACCTGAAGACGCGCCGGTGCTGACAATCAGCCTGAGCGTGCTTCCTGCACGCAGCACCCGGTCACGTGGCAGAATCAATGGCGGAACCGCATCCGTTCCGGCCGCAACAGCGTAGTCGGCCCGTGCCACAGGGCCTCTGGACATGCCGTAACCGACCGCCATGGCCTGGATGACCGTGTCCCCGAAAATGGATATGGGGCCGGTGTAGCGCAGGGAAGTCAAAGTGGGCATCCATCCGCCAATGGAGTAGTAAATCCTGGCGCCGTACCCGGCACATTGAATTGCCACTTTGGTCCCTGCCTGCACCGGCCCGGATGGCACGGAAAACGTCGGCCGGCAGGTACCGCGCATCGGGGTTGTGGCGTTGTCCTGCGCGTTCTGCATGGCCTGCTGCATCTGCTGCTGGGCCAGTTGGCTGGCCTGCTGCATATTCTGGATCGCCTGTTGGTTAGCCTGAATGGCCTTTTGCATGGCTTGCTGCGCGGCCATGGCGCCCGGGTCCTGTGCGAATGCCGCAGCGCAATTCGCGACCGTACCCAACACGCAGCTGAGAACAAAAGCCTTCATGGTGACTCCCCAATCCTGCAATGGACCGCTGCTTACTGAAACCGCAGATTGGGGAAAAAGTTGTCGTCTCAGGCCCTCTATCGCACCGGCATCGCACCGCTCATTCCGGCATCCACGGCCGCCTTCATCACGCCGCAACTGGACAGAAAGCGGATCAGGTTGGCGGTCAAAGGTTCGCGGGACTCGGCGGTTGGTTCCAGGGCAGCATGAAGCATGGGGTTTGCGCTTTCCCCGGTCCCAGAATCGGGACCTGGGGCACCCGACGTCGCGACGGGTCCAGCCCCCGAGGGTCCTGCGGAGGCCATCTTCAGTTCGCCGGTTCCCTGCGCGTCGAGAACCAGTGCCGCGAGCTTGCGGGCCATGTCCAGCGGGAAGCTCTCGGCTACAAAGACCAGCTTGCCGCTGGTGGTAATGGTCACCGGGCCTTCGTTGGTGGTGAAAACCTGCTCCGTGGCCCCGCCGGGCAGGTCGGCAACTGTAGCGCGCTGCGCCTGAATGTCGACTTTCAGGCCTGAATACTTGCGCCCCAGTTCCTGCGCATAAAGTTGCGCAAAGGCCTGGGCCGAGGCCGGATTCTTCCACACCGCTAGATAAAACAACGCAAGAGACTTGGTACTGGCGCGTTCGGCCTCGGTTTTTGCCGAGAGGCGCTGGCCTGCCCAATAAATTCCCCCGTCCCATGCCGGGGTAAGATTCCGGGCCGCCGTGTCTCCGCCAAACAGCTCGGTCAGAATGTGCAGATCGAGCTGCCCCACCTGGCCTATGTCGTAGGGCGTATAGAGGTTGTCCACCAGCAAGTGGATGTTGGGCAGCAGGGGAACGGCGGGGACATGGCGCTTCTCGTACTCGCGCGGATTGATGATCTCCCAACTTGAGGTCGGCGGCCGGTCCAAGGCGCCGGTAAAGGCCGCCGCCTGTCCCTGATCCATCCACAAATCCTGCTCGAAACTCAGCCCCTCGCGATACGGGAACAGCAACGACTCGGACAGAAGCAGCGGAGCCCGGGCCAGGATCGGGGAATTCTCCGAGCTGGCCATCTGCGACTTCACCAGGTCGAGCACCTCCGGGTCCTTGAGCAGGCTCTTGCCCAGAGGCTTCAGAATGTAGTCCATCATCACCGCCGTGGCCTGCCCTTCAGCCACCGCGTCGCGGGCCGTGTCCATCTCGTCCTTGGCCAGGTGATCGGAGTCTCCCGCCGCATTCAAAGACACTTCGTCCGGAGTCTGGTCGTTCCATTTCTCCAGGTCAGTGTGTTGATCCTGCAGCGCATGGGTCAACTCATGGGCCAGCACCGGCTTCTGCTCCTCGATATCCACCCAGTCCAGCATGTTCACGGTCTTGGTCTTGGAGTCGTAGTAGGCTTCGATTTGCTCTTTGAGCAAGGCGAGCAGAAAGGGCTTGAGAGAGAAATCCCGATCCAGCAGACCGAACTTCTTCAGCACAATCTCGCTGCGCTGCAGCCTTTTGGCGCCCTGATCTTCCTCGAACTTCTCTTTCAAATAGCTCTCCACGGCGGTGCGGGTAGTGATTTGTCGCTTGACCGTGCTCTTTATCGGCAATCCCGTCTCCTGCGAGGAAAACTTGATCAATTCATCCACCAGCGAGAACAACTGTTTGGCCTGCTCGGGAGTGATCTTGGTGGGGGGCTTGGCACCTTCGGCAGAGGGTTTGGCGCTATCGGCAGGCGGCTGCTGCGCGGAACCGGCGGCAAGGCCAAGGCACAGAATTGCGGCACAGACAGCGGCGCGGAGAGCTCGGCGTGCGGCGCTGCCGCGGGTTTGAGGAGCTGGAGCCCAGGTCTCGGAATCGAAAATCGCGGCACACGGCGCCGACGCCCCTTGCAAGGTGCGAGTTTCCGGCACTGATCGCTTGTCGCCCATTTGCCGCTGCTTGCTCATGCATTCTCCAATTCGTTCGGGACACCGCTCAACCATGCTCGGCTCATTCATGCTCGGCTCATTCAGGCTCGGCCGCCGCTGCCCATCTTGTTCCAAGGCTATAATTAGGATGCTGTTTGGCGCGAAGATTTCTCAGGATTTCTCGCGCGCAAATGCAGAAAAGCTTTCCCATGACCCATACAGATCTTGCGGCAGCAAAGCAGCTCACTCCCCTGGCTGCACAAATCTTGCATGCCAGGAAGCAATTGGAAACCGTCGCCTATCGCGGCACGCTCAGTCCTCGGGAGTTGGATGCGTCGGAAACCGAAATAGTCGCTTTGGCGACCGGGGCGGCCATCCACGATCTCGGTTGGATGCGCCGTGTCGCGGTTCGCGGGGAAGACCGGTTTCGCTGGTTGAGCGGAATGGTCACCAACACCGTGAACGACCTGGCCCCGGCCACCGGCGCCTGGAACCTGGTGCTCAATGCGCAGGGCCGCATTCAAGGCGACCTGACCGTCTGGCGCGACGAAGACGAGCTCGAGCTGGCAATCGCCGCCGACCAATACGACCGGCTGCTGGCTCATTTCGAACATTTCATCATCATGGACGATGTGGAACTGGTTCCGCTCCTCGACCAGACCGCGGTGGGTCTGACCGGGCCACAGGCCGACCAGATGCTGCACCGTCTCGGCCTGCCCACCCTGGGCGAGCCCATGACCAACGTGCGGGTGGAGTGGAACGGGCTCGACTTGCGTCTGATGCGCGGTTACGGGGTGCTTGGCCTGCACTATGAGTTCTGGGTGCCGCTGGCCGGGCTCGCCAAGCTGTGGAAGTTCCTCTGCACTGCCGGCGCCGTCCCTGTGGGCATCGCATCCCTCAATGCCTTTCGCATCGCCGAAGGCATTCCCGAGTACGGCATC
Organism: uncultured Occallatibacter sp.; assembly: GCA_964560845.1. GTDB lineage: Bacteria > Acidobacteriota > Terriglobia > Terriglobales > Acidobacteriaceae > Telmatobacter. The sequence goes on from CAZLMY010000035.1 coordinate 14,525, forward strand.
GACATGGTGGAGCGCGACCTGCCCCAGGAAACCTCTCAGATGCGGGCGCTGAGCTTCAACAAGGGCTGCTACCTGGGCCAGGAAATAGTCGAGCGCATCCGTTCGCGGGGCAGTGTTCACCGGCATTTGCGGTCCCTGTCGATCGATGGTCCTCTGCCCCGCTCTGGAACCGAATTGACCTCGGCTGGCGGCGCTGCTGCCGGCCATATCACCAGCGCCGTCGAGTTGAGGCTGCCTGCGGGCAAGCGCATCTGTGCGCTTGGTGTGATTCGCGGAGAAGCCGAATTGCGCAACCTGCCCCTCGACTACGTCGTGGATGGAATTGCCGGAACCGCGCGTCTTCTCGATGGAGCGGTTACTCTGGAATAACAAGTTAGCGGAGTTATCTAGTTAGCGCGAAAGCGGAACTGACTCCAAGGTCTTAGAATCGACACTAGGACCACCCGCGGAACACACAATTTGTGAGACAGATGGGAAACCTGGATTTATGAGCGATACACCGAAATTCACCGTGATTGACCGCCGCAAATTCCACGCGGAAGACGAACAGGAATCCGCAAAGACCGCAGCCCCGGAGCCGCAGGCTGCGACCGATGAGCCGGCGCCCGGTCCTCGCCTGGTTGTGTCCGAAGCCAAGAAGGAAGCGGAGCGGGAGCCGGTTCAATCCACCGCATCTCTTGACGCGGAGAACCCCGAGGGAATCCCGCCCGCCCCGACAGCCGATGAGAGCCGCGAGCAGCGCATGGCCTATGAAAGCGCTGCCCAGCGCCTCGACGACATCATCCGCGCCCAGAATCCCAGCATGGGCAAGCAGCCGCCCATCACCTTTGAGCACCTGGTGCAGCAGTTCTATATGTCCGCCATGATGCAGATGGGCGCCGGAGCCCAGGAAGGCCAGCGCCCGCGCGTGGATATCGTGGGAGCGCGCACCACCATTGACCTGCTCGGTGTTCTGGCCCAGAAGACCCGGGAGAATCTTACCGATACCGAACAACGCCTCCTCGACAGCGTTCTCTACGAAGTCCGCATGGCATTCCTTGAGCTGACCAGCATGATCAGCGTGCAGGCCATGCAGCCTCCGCAAGTCCCTCCACCGGGAAAACGGTAAAACCGCGACCAGGGACTAAGGAACTAGGGACTAAAGGGTTAGGAACTGAGGCATTTCGAACAACGCCGGTTTTGACGGGAGGGTATGGACGGGGAGCTCGTATTTCTGGGAACGGGCACATCGATGGGAGTTCCCACGGTGGGCTGTGGTTGCCCGGTGTGCACCTCGACCGACCCGCATAACCGGCGGCTGCGGCCCTCCGTGCTGGTGCGCTGGCGTGATCCCCTTCAGCATCGAGTAGTGCTTATCGATACCGGGCCGGACTTCCGGGAACAGGCCTTGCTCAACCACCTCACCCGCGTCGATGCGGTCTTTTATACCCATGCGCATGCCGACCACATCCTGGGCCTCGACGACCTCAGGCCTCTCAGCTTTACCGCCCAGCGCGAAGGCGGCCCAATTCCCCTCTTCGCCTCGCTTGAGACCATTGCAGTGCTGAAGCGGGTGTTCGACTATACCTTTGCGGCCGACGCAACCTATCCCAACCGGGCGCGTGTCGAATTGCAGCCCCTAGCCGCGCGCAATCCGGTCCACGACGTCGAATTCATCCAGGTCCCGGTCATGCATGGTCCTATGAAGATCGCCGGCTTCCGCTTCGGAAACGCCGCCTACCTGACCGATGTCAGCGCCATCCCTGAGGCTAGTTTTTCGCTTTTGGAAGGCCTGGATCAGTTGGTGTTGCCGGCGCTGCGTCACCTGCCGCATCCCACCCACGCCACCGTCGAACAGGCTGTGGCCTGGGCCCAGCGCATCGGCGCTCGACAAACCTGGCTGACCCACATTGCCCACGAATTGGATCACGAAGTTACCAACCGCATGTTGCCGGCGGGGATCCGCCTGGCCCACGATGGGCTGAGCGTGCCCGTAATCTTATGAGCAACAGTGCAACCCCCATGATTCCCATCTACCGCTCCATCAAGGAGATCGCTGCCGGCTTCGGCCCCTCCGTGGCGGCCATCGGCAACTTCGATGGCGTGCACCTGGGCCACCGCGCGATTCTATCCGCCGTGGTCGAAGAGGCGCGGCATCTGGGCGGCCGTTCCATCGCCATCACCTTCGACCCCCACCCCGAAGTCTTTCTACGTCCCAAACAAGCCCCCAGCCTGCTCAGCCCCATGCACGAGCGGGTTAAACTGCTGGCCGCCACCGGCATTGATGCGGTGTTGGTGCTGTCCTTCGACAAGGCGCTGGCCGGACTGCCCGCCCGCGAGTTTGTCCGTCAGGTACTGGTCGGCGCCCTGGGTATCAAGGGCCTGCACGAGGGCGGCAATTTCCATTTCGGCCACGGAGCCCGCGCCGGGGTCCACCAGCTTCAGAAATTCGGCACCGAGTTCGGCTTCAGCGTCCACGTACATCCATCCGTAAAAGTGCGCGGACTCGAGGTTTCCAGCTCCGCCGTTCGGGCGCTGGTAGCCTCAGGCGACATGCGACGGGCGCGCTGGATGCTGGGCAGGCCGTTTGTCGTCCATTCCACCCCTGCTCGCGGCCGCGGCATCGGCACCCGCCTCCTGGTGCCCACCGTCAACCTGGCTCCCTACAGGGACCTGCTTCCCGCCTTCGGGGTCTACGTAACCCGCCTGACGGTGGGCGAACGGCGCTTCCAGTCCGTAACCAATGTGGGCAACCGTCCCACTTTCGGAGAAGATTCCTTTGCCGTCGAATCACACATTCTGGACTTTGAGCCGATAGACCTCAATGAGCACACTCCAATCGAGTTGGAGTTCCTGCTGCGCCTGCGCGGGGAGATGGTGTGGCCTTCGCCGGAAGCGCTGATGGGTCAGATTCTCAAAGATGTGAGCAAAGCGAAGCGGTATTTCCGGCTGGCAGACTAGCGCGCCCGCCGCGGAAACATCCGCTTGCGGGGGGAAGAAATGCCGGTGTTCCTGTTCTTCGTCGTCGGCGCCGCACTCGCGGTCAGTTCCATTGCTTCCAAGATGATGACCATAGTCGTGAATGAAAACCCTCAAGCCGGTCACAGGCTTTCCTGGTGGGGCCGCGACACCTCTGAAGTCTACATTCAATACCGCGAGCGCTATCCTCAAAGCCCCCTGCCCGTCATCGCCCGCTACAGCTTCCGCTTCTGCATGGTCATGGTCACCGTCTTCCTCGTCTACGAACTCTTCGCAGACTGAGAGCGGGCGCGGTACTGACCGGGCCATGTTCGCATCCTCACCGAATGCTCCATGGCTCATCCATGCGGGTTTTTTCCGTCGCAAGGGTGGTACGGAAAGTTTGAACCGGTTGGGGAGTAAGCGCCTTGACGGAGCCTAATCCGGCATCGCCGGTTTCACCACGGCCTGCGGCTTGATTGCCGCCGGTTGCGGAGTCAGCGCCGGCTTCACCTGCGGATGATCGGCTGGCGTCGTCGCCACTAGTTTCACCGGAGGCCTCAGCGCAGGTGCTGGAGTAGGCTTGGGTCCGGTGGCTGCGGCGGCTGCAGGCGGTTTGGGTGGGGTCACTTTGGCCACTTTGGCCGCCGGCGGCGCCGGGGCGGGTTTGGCAGGCGCGTTCGCCGCGGCTTCCAGCAGCGGAGCGCCCTTCTCATCCCCCGCGAACTGCTCGTCGTCCTTGCCGGCAATGGCCGAGCGCATCCAGGTCATCCAGATGGGCAACGCGGCCCTGGCGCCAGTCTCCTTTTCGCCAAGACTCTGGCGGCTGTCAAAACCAACCCACACGCCGCAGGTCACTGAGGGCGAAAAGCCCAGAAACCAGGCGTCGGTATAGTCGCTGGTGGTGCCCGTCTTGCCGCCCAGCGGGTGATTCAACTGGGCGGCGGCGGCGCCGGTTCCGTGCGCGGTCACGGCCCGCAGCAGTGTCATCATGGTGCGCGCGTTGGGTTGGCTGATGACCTCGTTCACCGACGGCGGATCTTCCCACAAGGCTATGCCGTCTGCGTTTGACACTTTGCGGATCAGCCGCGGCCGCACTCGCAAGCCGTCGTTGGGAAACACCGCGTATGAGGCAACCTGCTCCTGCAGCGTAATTTCGACAGCACCCAGCGCCACCGGCAAATAAGCGGGGATGTTCGAAGTCACGCCGAAGCGATGGGCCATGTCAATGACCTTGTGGATGCCCACTCGCGCGGCTAGTTTCAGCGCCGGAATATTGCGCGACTCAGCAAAGGCGTTGATCAAGGTCATCGTCCCTTTATAGTCGCCCTCGTAGTTGTGCGGCGTGTAGCTGCCAAAGCTCACCGGCCCATCCACAATCAGGTCGGTCGGCTTGGCCCCATCCTCGATCGCGGCGGTGTAGACGTACGGCTTGAAGCTGGAACCGGTCTGGCGCTCCGACTGGGTGGCTCGATTGAATTGCGACAGCGCATAGTCGCGCCCCCCCACCATGGCCAGAATGTCGCCGTTGGTGTTGTCAATGGCCAGCAGCGACCCCTGCGCGCCGGAGTCCTGCTCCAGCAACGCGCGGCGAACGCCTTCCTCCATATCCGAGTCCAGGTGGACGTAGATGAGATCCCCCGGCCTCACTAGGGCGTCGGCATAGCGCTGACCGGTCCACTTCCAGTCGTCCGGCAAAAGCACAATCTCGTTCTCGCCCACTCTGGCGCGGATCTGATTGGGCAGCACCTCCGTAACCAATGCGTGCACGTAGTCCCCCGGCCGGGTCTTCACCGCCCAGTCGGGATGCTTGTAATTCTCAAGCGTCGTCCCGGGGGTTGACAGAACGTTCTCAAGCCGCCCGGCTCCATCGTGACCCACCCAGCCATGACGTCGCTCGTAAACCGCCAGGCCGTCGGCCACGGCATGGTTGGCCACCTTTTGCAGATCCAGGTCCAGGGTGGTTTCCACCTTCAACCCCGCTTCATGGACCTGCTCGGTGCCGAAGCGCTTCTCTAGCTCGCGGCGCACCTCTTCCTGGAACCAGGGCGCCACCGACCCTTCCGGCTGGGCAATATGCAGTCCCAGGGGCGCCATCCGGGCCTGTTCGGCCTGCTGGTGATTGATTACCCCGTCGGACTCCATCTCCGACAACACCAGGTTCCTGCGGCGCAGGCACTTGTCCGGATTCAGCAGCGGCGAAAACGCCACCGGCGCCTTGGGCAACCCGGCCAGCAAGGCCGCCTCGTTCAAAGAAAGTTCCTTGGCGTGCTTTGAGAAGTAAAACTGCGAGGCAGCCTCAAAGCCGTACATGCCGTGGCCCAGATAGATCTGGTTGCCGTAAAGCGTAAAAATCTGCTGTTTGGTAAAGGTGCGCTCAATCTGGATGGCCAAGTACGCTTCCTGCAGCTTGCGGGTAGCCGTTCGTTCCGAAGAGAGAAACAGGTTGCGCGCCAGTTGCATGGTCAGGGTAGAAGCGCCCTGGGCGCGCCCGTGGTTGCGCAGGTCGTGCCACACTGCGCCTAGCACGCGGAAGATGTTCACCCCCCAGTGCGACTCGAACTTCTTGTCTTCAATGGAGATAACCGCCTCGCGCAGGACCGGCGCAAAGTCGTCGTAGCCGACAATCTCCCGCCGTTCCAGCGCGAACGACCCCACGATCCGGCCTTTCCGGTCGTAGAGATCGGTCGTGGTCGACGGCCGGTAATGCTCCAGATCGTTGATCTGAGGCAGATCTACGGAATAAACCAGGGTCAACCCGGCCAGGGAACCGGTAACGATGGCCAGCACCACCAGCAGCCCCAGCGTCGATCGCCCGGCCAGCTTGCGGCGGCGATTCAGGGGAATCGTGGCGGGGGTGGCGAACCGGTGTGCCCGGAGAGGCTCCCGCGGTTCATAGGAATTTGGAGTGGGGGCAGCCAAGCGTTTCAGGCCTCACGGCTCTTCTTTCCTCAACAAGCGGAGAAGATGCCTCAAGCCTGAGGTTAGCATTTTCAGAGCGCGACAACGATAGAAAGGTGTGGCGGCGTATCAAGGGGTGCAAGGCTGGACCGCAAGAGGGCACACAGAAACCGATTCGGGAAGGCGGTTTGGAATTTCACGGTAAACAAAATGTCCCATTTTTCAGAATTTAGGTTGCGTTCAATGAATACTTTCAACCTGGTTTGAGAATCCGGTACCCGACCACGAGGTTCGGCGCCTTCGTTCCGTGCCCCTTCCATGCGCCGCCCTTCGGGCACATGGAAGGGAAACCTCAGCAATCCAGTGAGAATCCCACATCGAAAGTGCCTGCAAACCGCGCGGAACGCCTGGCACCCGTGCGACGATCTAGGCCGCCTTGGCCTTCAGCAGTTCCAGCGCCTTGTTCAGCGGCTCGTCGCCCTTGGTCGGCGGCGCTTCCTCTTCTTCGTCGTCGACGGTCTGGCCCACCACCACATTGGGCACCACCGCTTCATCCTGGATCTTCTTGCCGTCCGCGCCTTCGTACTTGGCAACCGTCAGCAGCAGCGCGGAGCCGTCAGGCAACTCGATGGTCTTCTGCACCGACCCCTCGCCGAACGTCCGTTCCCCCACCACATCCCCACGCTTCGCGTTCTCAATGGCGTCAGCCGTCAACTCGGCGGCCCCATAAGTCCCGCGATTCACGAGGATAGCCACCGGCGCCGCGGTCAGTAAGCGGGCCGGATCGGCCGTGAAGGTCTGCAAGGGGAACTTCTGGCCCTGCAAGGTGGCCATGGTGCCTGTCTTCAGGAAGAAATTGGCCAAACGCAGCCCCTGTTCTGGATCGCCGCTGGTGCAGTCGCGCAAGTCAAGCAGAATCTTGCGGCTACCGCCCCCTGCCTTGATCTTTGCCGCGATTTCGTCCACCCGCGCCAAGGTCAGTTGTCCGGGCTTGAGATAAAGAATCGAGGCGTTCTCGTATTGCTGCTCGGCGAGTGCCGCAGGCGAAGCCAACGAACGGACCAGCGTCAGCTTGTCGGGATCGGCCTTGCGCGGTCGCACCACCGAAAGAACCACCGGCGACCCAGGCTTGCCCTCAAGCATCAGCCGGATCACGGCCAGCGAAAGCTCGCGGGTAGACTGGTCGCCGATCGACTCGATCACGTCCCCGTCCGAAAGATGCTCCCGTTCCGCCGGCGAACCGGGTTGGACGCTCACGATCGTGGCGTAACCAAAGCGTTTTGAAACGGTTAGACCAACCTGGGCCACTCCGCTCGTGGGCCGGTCCTTGTAGATCTTGTACTCGGTCGCCGTCAGGTAGCTGGAATCCGAATCCAGCGACTCCAGCAGCCCGTGCAGCGCGCCCGTGGTCACATCGTTGATGCTGGGCTCGGTCACGTAGTCGGTTTGCACCTTCTTGAGCACCTCGGCATAGACCCGCATCTGCCGGTAAGCGCCGTCCTGTTCGCCGCCCGCATGAACGCCAAAAAGGCCGAATTCGCCCAATGCAAAGCCGAAGCCCAGGGTTGCAAAAATCACCACCGAGAGCACGAAAACAAATCGCTGAAAGATTCGAGACACAGACACCACCGGGACGGCCCTTGAAGGGGAACAGGCCGCGCACTCTATAGACGAATCATAGCGCAATAAGGGATCGAGAGGCAGATTTCAAAGGCTAACGCCAACGACGCAACGCCAAGCGGCCCATCCTTTGAGAAAAGGCCGCCTCGAAGCGTCCGAGGCGGGCAACAACTCCCGCCCGGTGAAACTACTGGAGCAACTTGGTTACATCCTGCACCGATGTGTTGGCCTGGGCAAGCGCGGAAACGCCGGTCTGCATGAGGATCTGGTACTTGGACATATCGGCCGTGGCCACGGAGAAGTCCGTCGCGCTGCTGGAATTCAGCGCTCCGGTGACATTCTCCTGCTGGGTGCTGAGCACATCGCCGATCGCGCCCAGTGTATTGATCTGCGCTCCCAGAAAGCCGCCTTGCGCTGCTACATCCACGATCGCCGAGTTCACCGCCGTGAGGGTGGCTTCCGCATTAGCCTGAGTCAGCAGATTCGTCGAGCTCAGCGACTGCCCCACCGAATCGATGTAGCTGATCGTCGAGGCGCCGCCCGCCGTATTGATGTCGGTCGCAAAGGTGGCCAGAGCATTAGATTTCTGGCCGCTAGTCTGATCCCAGACCGTAAAGGTCGAGTCGCCGTAAACGCCTGTGCTGTAAGCGCTTGCGGCCGAGTAGCTCAAGTTGGCCACAGCTCCGCCGCACAGCGTACTGGAGCCTGCGGCCCCGCTATTGCCCGAAACAGCCGTCAGGTTGCTCGTGTCGATCGAAAAGGCCCCCGCCGCGCCGCCCGCCAGCGATGTGAACACCAGGCTCTGTGTGCCGTCGGCATTATCGGCCACCCCGGCGCTCACTCCAAGACTCGCATTGCTCGTGATGGCCGCGGCCAACGTCGACAGGGTGGTGTTGGCCCCGGCAGAGGTCAGCTGAAAGGTGGTCGTCGCATTGGTCGATGTGTTCTTGAAAGTCAGGGAACCGAAAAGCGAATCGCCGGTGGTGAATTCGCCCACCGTCGCCGTCGCAGGGCCATTTCCTCCCCCGCCTCCGGTGTCTCCCGTACCAACAATGTCAGTAAGGCCGGCGGAAGTCAGCGTGAAATTCCCGGCCGCACCGGCTGTAACAGACGTCAATTGCACGTTGCCCGCAGTGCCACTGGTTGGAACCCATGTTGCCTTGACCCCTCCAGGGTAGGTGCCGTTGTCATTGATGGCGTTGATCAACGACTGCACGGTCCCCTGAGTGTTTGCGGTCCCGAGGCTTCCAATGGTCACTCCGCCGGTCAGCGTGTCGGTCAAGGCTCCAAACGACCCGAGCGTGCCTGTGGCGAAAGTGGCGCCAATAGCGTCTCCGAGTTGCGACCCGTTAACATTGGTTGCCCCGCCGATGTGCAGCTCCGCCGCCCCTGCATTGCTGGTCACAGAAGCAGTGAATCCGTTCTGACCATTAATGTAGGCGGCCAGCCCATTCAGCGTGGCAGGCTGCCCGCCCATATTGTCCACGTTGATGGTCCACATGGTTCCGCTGCCAGAGGCTAGGGTAATACTGCCCGTCAACGGGTCGCTCCCCGCACTGGCGTGCAAGACGGTCAAGTCTCCTGCCCCATCGTTGGAGAACCCGTACACCGGCCCTGAGCCAACCGTTCCTGCAGTGTAGCCGACGGGCAATGAGCTGGCAGTGGTTGTTGAGACGCTCAATGCACCGAGTCCCGGTGCGGCGTCTGCCAGCCCCAGGCTTTGAGACCCATCGCTATTGGTAAGTACGGTGGCCGTCACCGAACTGTTCGCCGCCTGGATGGCCGCTGCCAGTTGCGCCAGTGTGTCGTTCCCCGGAGTGACGGTTACCGTGGCCGCAGCTGCTGCGCCTACTTGAAGCGTGATTTGCTCGCCAACCATCACGGTTGAGCCGGAACTCATCCCGCCCGCAAACAGAGTGCCGCCGGTGCTCACCAAGCCTGCATCCTGGCCCGCAACTACTGTGCCGCCGTTGATTTCGATACCGGTCTCGGTCCTCGCCGCCGCCGCCGTGACCGAATTGGTTGCCATTGCCTGGCCCACAGCCGCGTTCCCGGCCACACCTGCCGTGGAGAAACTGGCTGTCAGACCCAAACCTGCCTGGTTGATTGCGCTGATGAGGCCCTGTGCTGTATTGGCAAAGGCCGTGCCGGCCCCAACCGAAATCGTAGTGGATTGTGCGCTTCCGTTCGCCACATAGCTGACATCGACTTTGGTAGTCGCAGAACCGAAAACATCGCCAAGACCGGCATTCGTACTGGCTGTCGAAAGATTGATGAAGGCATCGCTCGGCCCTCCGGCGGTATAGCTCATCATCCCGCCCGTATCTCCCACACTAGAAGAAGACAATGTCCGGATATTCAGATTGTCGATCGACGCGCCCGTCGTCGACGAGTCGCTGGTGTAGATGTTGGTGTTGGAATTGAATACTTGCCGCTGGTTATAGGTCGTTCCCGATCCGATGTCCGTCACTTCGCCCAGGATCGATTGATACTCCTGGTTCGCTGAGGCTTGCTGTCCGGCGTCTAGCGTGCCGTTGGAGGCCTCAGCCGCCAGCGTTACCGCGCGGTTCAACAGGCTAGTGACCTGCGACAACGCGCCGCTGGCCACTTGCAAAAGCCCTATCCCTTCCTCTGCGTTGGCCTGCGACTGCGACAGCGCCTGGGTGTTCACATGCAAGCCGTCCACCAGCGAAAGCCCTGCCGGATCGTCCGCGGCCGAGTTGATCCTCGATCCCGAAGACAACTTCTGCAGCGTAGACGCAAGGCTACTGCTCGTCTTGTCGAGACCGTTCTCTGCGTAAAGTGCGGAGAGGTTATTCAGAATATTCAGCGACATACACACCGCCCAATGGCACGCGAGGGTTCCGAACCAAAGACCGCGGGCGGCGTCCCATCGCATGGTTGCGTGGACGCTCCTCGATCATGGTTCGTTCGCATCTGGAAAGTGTATCGGCACAATACAACTGTCCTTTAATCGGACACACTTTTTAATCAGGATTCTAATGTTCGGGGCAAATTCTGCTGTTTTAGGCGGCCTAATCCTCCGGCTTCCACACATACGCGCCTGCCTGCGGAAGGCCGATGTGGGCCAGGACCCGGTACACAAACTGCCGCGCCATTTCGGTGGAGTCCTGCGGACGGTTATAGAAGGCAGGGACGCAGGGAAAGATCACCGCGCCGGCCTCGGCCGCCAGCGTCATATTCCGCAGATGGATGCGGTTGAAGGGCGTTTCCCGCACGCAGAGCAGCAACGGGCGGCGTTCTTTCAGAGTCACGTCGGCAGCCCGCGACACCAACGAATTGGCCAGCCCCAGCGCAATGGCCGCCAGGGTCCCCATGGAGCACGGCAGCACAATCATTCCGTCCGATGGATGGCTGCCGCTGGCGATGGACGCGCCAATATCCGCATCGGCGTGCTGCACGATTTTCACCGGCGGCGCGCCCAGCAGATTCTCCAGGCATTGCGCGCGGCCACTGACTCCCAGTTCTTCCGCCATCACCCGCAGCGAGTTCTCTGAAGCAACAAAGTGGATGAGCGCCACTCGTTCATCGGCTTCAAGCGCACGCAGCATTTCGCGCCCAAAAATCGCGCCGGAGGCGCCGGTAAGTGCGACGGTGAGATTCATCAAGCTCCGAGCCGAAGGCCTGTGGCTGTGCTGCCCTGTGTTGCGTTTAAACACTCGCGCTGGAGGCGCAATGTTTGTTAGCCCCGCGTTTCAGCTTGGGGTCAGTGGTACCAACAGACAATCCGGCGTCCTGTAGGGACGGCGCGATCTCAAATCACCCAAAAACTATTGTTCATCGTACACGATGCCACAGTTGTGCAATAGGTGACAATACCTCTTTATAGCTGCGCTTACGGTGATGCCCTTCCTGGTTCTGGATGTATCGCTTCACGACCGCAATCTGCAAGGGGCTTACGCTGAACGCGCCGCATCCCCTCTGCCAGGAGAAACCCTTTCCCATCCGCTTGGAAGAACTTCCCTTGAGCTTTCAAACGGCTACAGCAAGGAAATAGGGTGCAGGCAAGACAAAACAGCAAATGAACGTGAATTGGCGTTCCGCCGGGCTAGCAGCCCAAATTGCCTCGCAGGCCCTTGGGGCGCCAGATACAGAGGCACAGAATGAGGTGCAAACTTCTGCCCATCACCGCCAAGACCAGCCATTTCTCTGTATCTAATAACATGGGTGCTTCCGTTTGATTTCTTTTCATAGAAAAGTTGGTCCTAAGGCTTTTCATTTCCAATTGGTTGAATATAAGGGCAATGCACCGCTGGATGAGTTCACGAATGGGAGCCCAAACGAGCAATATCTTGAGCGCGATTCAGCAGAATCGTTCGGCTTGGAGCTTCCAGCCCCGAGCCGGTTTCATACTTCCGGGCAACGAACGGATCGGGCCCGGCCATACTGTTCATCGAAGACAACCCGGAGACCAGCTTCGTTCATGCTCCGTCATTGAATGCGAGTAAGTACAATCTGTTTTTCGCGCTCAACATTCCAGAAGCGCGCGCCATGATGAGAACCTGCACTCCGGATGTGGTTTCACTGGATCGCTTCATTGACGGGCAAGATGCTCTCAGCTACATCCAGGAACTGAAAAATGGGGGCTTCAAGGGACCCATACTTGTGATCAGCGTGATCTTCACGAGTCGCTTGAGAGACGAGTTGTCAGCACGATTCTGCTGGCCGACGACGAAGTGAGAGGTTATTTGCTTGGAGATCCATTGAGCAAGTGAGGTTATAACATCGTTGAAGCGCAGAATGGCCGGGAAGCGATCAGGATGATCAGGAACCATCCTCTGAACGGGATATTTATCGATCTTGTGATGTCCGACCTGACCGGCTTCGAGATTCTTCGAGAACTAAATCCAGGCCAACTCTCAAACCAGGCACGTACCGGTACCCCAGTTATTGGCGGCATTTCAAAGCAACGAGAGCAAACTGTTTGCGCTGGAGAGCGGCGCGGATGCGTACCTGATTCAACCGGCCGATCCGGTCGTTTTGGTGGCAACGGTTAAATCTCTGGTCCGCCTGAATAGCGCGGAATCGAAGGCCAGGCTCGCGGCGCAACAATGGCAAGCCACATTCGACGCGCTCACGGAAGGCGTTGCGATCGTGGGCGCGGACGGAATTGTGCAGAGGTGTAACCGCACCATGACTTCGCTGCTGGGCAAGACTTACGGCGAGATTGAAAACGCTTCCCTAGCCGATCTGGTACATCGGTGCTTCGGCCCGGAAACCGAGATTCCAGCGGGCGCGCGATTGATTGAAGTGAAGTCGGGCAGCCGCTTTTTTCGGCTGAGTTTCGATCCCATCGCCCCGCACCAGGGTGTGCTGGAGGGGAACATCTTCATTGTGGGCGAAGCGACCAAGCAGAAGCTTGCCGAAGAGGCTCTGCTGATTAGCGAACGCCTGGCAGCGACCGGCCGGATGATGGCGCTGAACAACCGTGGGTTGGTAGAAAAGCGGCTTTGTATTCGCACCGAATGGAACGCCACGGTTCCTATCTGGGGATTTCCCGCTCAGTTGCATCAGGTTTTTTCAAATCTGATTCGAAATGCCATTGAGGCCTCGTTTCCCGAGGGAGAGATCCGAATCAGAACCTCGGACAGCAGGATTTGGCACCGCCCCGGCACGCGCGCGGTTCACGTATCGATTGCGGACAAGGGCATAGGCATTCCGCGGGAGAACCTCGGGAAAATCTTCGATGCCTTCTTTACGACAGAGGATCTGAAGCGCTCCGGGATCGGCCTGTGGCTCGGCTCAACGATCATTCACGAGCAAGGTGGCAGTCTCCGCGTCCGGAGCACGGATCGACCTTGCCGCTCGGGGACCTGTTTTTCTGATTTGCTGCCCTGCGGACCGGTGGAATAGCCATTGGAGGCGGGAACGACAGATGAGGTGGGCACCGGCGTCTTGGTAGAGTATGGGGTTGGCGGGGTTCCCTGCGATTGGCATAAGTGGCCTGAATCGAGCAAATCCCGCTGCGGGGAAAGCGAAAGCCGTGGCGGGAGGGGCTGCGTATTCGTGTAGACTGGTCACAACAATCCAATCAGGCAAGGCTCCATCTTGAATTGTCCTAAGCAAGAGCTCGTGTTGTCACTGATGAGCGGTGACGAAGCGGTTGCCATGGCCGCCATCGAGGCCGGGGTCAGACTCGGTACCGGATATCCCGGCACTCCCTCCACCGAGATCCTGGAAACCTTTGAAAAATTAGGCGGTAAAGCCCAATGGGCGCCCAACGAGAAGGTGGCGTTGGAAGTCGGTATCGGCGTCGCATTTGCCGGTGGCCGCGCCCTGGTGACCATGAAGCATGTGGGGCTGAATGTGGCCGCGGATCCCCTGTTCACGGTGGCCTATACCCGGCTGGACGGTGCCTTGGTGGTTGTTTCGGCGGACGATCCCGGCATGGCGTCGAGCCAGAACGAGCAGGACAGCCGCCGCTATGCGCTGGCTGCCGGTGTGCCGATGTTCGAGCCCTCGGACTCGCAGGAAGCCTACGAGTTCACACTCCGCGCGATCGAGCTCTCCGAGCGCTGGCAATGCCCCGTGCTGCTGCGCATGACCACGCGCGTCTGCCATTCCAAGACCATTGTCCGGCCTGGAACTCTGACCATTTCCGAACCGCGCGCGCCTCATTTCGAGCACGACTTTCCTTCCCGCGTGATGATTCCGGCTTACGCGCGCCCGGCGCATTTGCGCATGCGCAAGAGGCTCGCCGAGATCGCCGCCTGGAACGAGCAGGAGGGGCCGAACCAACTGATTGCCGCCGGGTCCTCGCTGGGCATCGTCACTTCCGGCGTTGCCTTCCAATATGTGCGCGAGATTGCGCCGGAAGCCAGCGTATTGAAGCTCGGCCTCACCTATCCGCTGCCAATCGAGCGCATGCGCGCCTTTGCCGCCAGCGTCGATCAGTGCCTGGTGGTTGAAGAGGGCGACCCATACCTGGTGGAAGCCGCGCGTACTGCGGGCATCGAGGTCGAAGGCAAGCAGGAGATGTACCGCTTCGGCGAACTGAACACCGCGCGCGTCAGCCGCATTCTGAACGACGATTGCTCGCCGGAAGCCAAGCCCGTTCCAGGCAAGCCGCCGGCACTGTGTCCGGGCTGCCCGCATCGCAGCGTCTACACCGTTCTCCGCGATCTGAACTGTCTGATCCCCGGCGACATCGGCTGCTACTCGCTTGGCGTGCTGCCGCCGTTTCAGGCCATGGACACGCTGGTATGCATGGGCTCGGGCATCGGCGTGGGCCTGGGCATGCGCCACACCCTGCCGCCCGATGAAGCCAAGCGCGTAGTGAGCGTGATCGGCGACAGCACCTTTGTGCACAGCGGCATCACCGGCCTGGTGGAGATGGTCTATAACCCGCCGGAGACCGGCCACGTGGTGCTGATTCTGGACAACGGAACCACGGCCATGACGGGGATGCAGGAGCATCCTGGTACCGGGCGCACGCTGGATCATGCCAAGACCGGCAAGGTGATCTTCGAAGATCTCGCGCGTGCGCTGGGCGTGCCCAATGTGCATGTGATCGACCCCACGCAGGACATCGAGGAATTCAAGAAACTCATTCAATCCTGTTTGGATAAAGCGGAGCTCTCCGTGGTGATTGCCCGCCGCAACTGCCTGCTGGCAAGCAGCGCGATTCGCGAGTACGAGAGGTGCAATGAGCAGCCTACCAACTAATGTGGTGATTGCCGGCCTGGGCGGCCAGGGCGTGCTGAAGGCCAGCGACATTCTGGCCGACGTTGCCTTCGGCGCCGGTCTGGACGTGAAGAAGAGCGAGTTGCACGGGATGAGCCAGCGCGGCGGATCGGTGTCGAGCGATGTGCGTTTTGGCGAGCGCGTGTTCAGCCCCATGGTGCCCGAAGGCGGCGCGGATTTTCTGGTGGTCATCGCGGCCGATCAGATTCCGGTGAATGCGGCCAGTTTGCGCGAGGGAGGCATTCTGGTCGAGCCCTCGCAAATCGACGAATCGAGCCTGCAAAACAAGAAGGGCATCAACGTGGCGCTGCTGGGCGTGTTGAGCCGTCACTTGCCGTTCTCCATCGAGGCATGGACGGGGGCGCTGAAGCGCAACCTGCCGGAAAAGCTGCATGAGGCAAACCTCGCCGCGTTTGCTCTGGGTCGCACCCAAAGGTAAGAAAAATGAATTCAGTTCTTGAAACCGGCATCACCGATTGTCATCCCGCAAGCGTTCCGGATTACATGCCGGTCTCTGCGCTTCAAGACCTGCAATTGAAGCGTCTGCAGAGCGTGGTCAAGCTGGCGTGGGATAAGGTCGAACTCTTCAGGTCGCGTATGGTTGAGCGCGGGCTTACGCCGCAGAGAATTCGCTCGCTCGAAGACATCGCCTTGCTGCCTTTTACCGTGAAGAGCGATCTGCGGGACACTTACCCGTTCGGACTGTTTGCACGGCCCATGAAAGACATTGTGCGTCTGCACGCATCCAGCGGAACCACGGGCAAACCCATCGTCGTGGCCTACACGAAAGAGGATGTGGACGTGTGGACCTCGGTGCTGGTGCGGTGTTTCGCCGGCTGCGGGTTGCATCGCGGAGACGTGATGCAGATTGCCTACGGGTACGGCCTGTTCACCGGCGGACTGGGCGCGCACTATGGCGCCGAAGGCCTGGGGGCGACGGTGGTTCCGACCTCCGGAGGCCAGGCCGACCGCCAGATCATGCTGATGAAGGACTTCGGCGTGACGGCGATGTGTTGCACGCCAACTTATTTTCTGCACCTGATCGACCGCGCCGCCGAGCTTGGCGTGGACATGAAACAACTGCCGCTGCGCGCGGGCGTGTTCGGGGCCGAGCCGTGGACCGAATCGATGCGCAAGCACATTGAAGAGAGGACCAATATCGAGGCGTTCGATATCTATGGGCTCTCGGAGATTATCGGGCCGGGCGTTGGCTGCGAATGCCGTCAGCATCGAGGCATGCACATTTTCGAGGATCACTTCTATCCGGAGATTGTGGATCCGGAGACCGGAGCGCCGCTGCCCGATGGCTGCGAAGGCGAACTGGTGCTGACCACGCTGAGCAAGCAGGCCATGCCGATGATTCGCTACCGCACGCGCGACATCACGACGATCTTGCCGGACCAGTGCGAGTGCGGGCGCACGCTGCGGCGCATTGCCCGCATCGGCCGGCGGAGCGACGACATGCTGATCATTCGCGGCGTGAATGTGTTTCCATCGCAAGTGGAAACCGCGTTGCTGCAGATTGAGGGTACGCTGCCGCATTACCAGATCCTGCTCACCCGCGACTCGGGGCTTGATCAGATGGAAGTGAAGGTCGAAGTCACGCCGCAGATGTTTACGGACAAGATCTGTGCGCTGCAGGAGCTGCAAACAAAGATCCAGGCCTCGCTCGATCGCATTCTGGGAATTCGCGTGCGCGTTGCGCTGGTTGAGGCCCACTCCATTGAACGCAGCGAAGGCAAAGCAAAACGCGTCATCGACAGGCGGACCTCATGAAGATTCAGCAGATATCGTTGTTTGTCGAAAACAAGCCGGGTCACATCTCCGCGCCCGCGCGGCTGCTGGCGCAGGAAGGCGTCGATATCCGCGCCTTGTATCTGGCCGACACGCAGCAATACGGCATTGTGCGCATGGTTGTGTCGGATTGGCGGAAGGCTGCCGCAGTTTTGGAAGCGCATGAATTTGTGGTGAAGCTGACCGAGGTTCTGGCGGTCGAAGTGCCGGACCATCCCGGTGGATTGGCCGATGTGCTGGGAGCGCTGGATGCAACCGGCATCAACATCGAGTACATGTATGCCTTTCCGTACCTGCGAGGAGCGCAGGCGGTGCTCATCTTCCGATTCAACGATCTGGACGCGGCGATTGCAAGGTTGCAAGCGGCGGGGATCAATCTCCTGGGGAGCGATGAGCTGTTGAAGTAGAAATTCATCTTGTCAAAGGCAATGAACTGATCACACGGTCTAGGTGCTATCTGAGAGGAAAGGCCATGAAAGGTGCCGCTATTTCACTCATTCTGCTACCCACCCTACTACTTTCGGTGGGCTGTTCCAGCAAGTTGAGTCGTCGCCAAGCGGAACGCCAGATTGACGCAATGATGAAGCCGCACCCTGTGGGGCAGCAGAAAAAGGTTATGTCGCCTGGAGGCGTTCCCGGTTTTTACATTGATGAAACGAAAGATGTAATGCCTTCCTCGTTTCTTCTCGATACGCATAAGGAATACGGCGATTTGGTCTCCAGTTCTCTGCATAAGTCTCGTTCTAGCGATGATAACCTTCTATATGCTCTTAACGATTTGGGGTATGTAAACGTTCAAGAGGAAGGTCCAAAGACAGTATTTGTTTATGGAACGCCACTGAGCTACGCTCATTCTCGTTCCGTGCGCCTGACAGAGAAAGTTGGGGCACCAAAAGGCACGGGATACTCGCAGGAGTACGCTTCCGGCTTTAGCTGCTATCCTCCGCCAAACTTTACGCAGTGCAGCATACCCCCACTTATAGAGATGGGTCACGATTACAAAATAACGGGTATCGTGCAAGATGACACACACGCAAAGGTCAACATCCTCATCCCCTGGAAGTTGACCGCTCTTGGATTGGCACTGCAGCCCTATGCGAAATCTATCGAAGTGAGCGAAAACAAACTGGATGCAGGAAAATCAGATTACTACGACTATCCGGCGCTGTATGCATGGGAGCATCTCTTGAATTCCCATACTGGGGCTGGGAACGGCCCTGCCACGATCCTGTTTCAGAAGTTTGATGACGGCTGGCGGATAGTCGATGAAAACGGAAAGAGCGAAAAGGACTTCAATTGAGCTGGTTGGCGGATGGGCCTGGTCTGACATTCCCCAAAAGAGTGGGTGCCCCAGGTGCCTCGCTTTTGGGCACCTGGGAATGTATGGACTCCGGCAGACCCACTCTTCGTTCTCCCTCAACATCTGTCGGGTTTGGCAGGATCCCCCTGCTGGTCAATCGGCCACCGGAATATCTGCGATACGCGGAGAAGGACGGTCTAGGTCTGAGTCTTCCCAGGTCCCCAAATGCGAGGGACCTGGGGCGCCCATCGTAGGTTTGGAACCAGTAGAAATGCCTGCAGAGTATGGTTTGGATGGGGTGAACTAGCATCGAGTGATGCATTTCTTTCACCCATCCGATTCTGAGAGAATGAACAATAACCCAGCGTTCCAAACAGGATATCGACTATGCCCGTATCGAAGACCATCGCCCGACAGCTTGAAAATGCATCCTGGATCCGCCGCATGTTTGAAGAAGGCGTGCGCCTGAAGCGCGAGCGCGGTCCCGATGCGGTCTTCGATTTTTCGCTCGGCAATCCCGATGTCGAGCCGCCCACCGCTGTCTTGAATGCGTTGCAGCGCATCGTGGCCGCCAAGCGTCCCGGCTCGCATGGCTACATGCCCAATCCGGGGTACGTCGAAGTGCGCGAGGCGGTGGCCAAAAAGCTGCGCAAAGAGACCGGGCTGAGTTATGCGGGCGAGGACATCTTCATGACTGTGGGCTCGGCGGGCGCCTGCAACGTGATCCTGAAATCGATTCTCGATCCGGGCGACGAAGTCGTCGTGCTGATGCCCTGTTTTTCCGAGTACCAGTTTTATATCGCCAATCACGGCGGGTGCATGGTTCCGGTGGAAACCGACGCGGCCTTCCTGCCCGACGTGGGGCTTATTGAAGCGGCCATCACGCCGCGCACCCGCGCCATTATTCTCAACACCCCCAACAATCCAACCGGGCGGGTTTACCCGGAAAATATTCTGCGCGATTTACAGAATGTGTTGTCGCGCGCCGGCCAAGCCATCACCGTGATCAGCGACGAGCCTTACAAGGCGTTCGTCTTCGACGGAAAGAAGCAGCCCGAAGTGGCCTCGTTCGTGGCGCAGACGGCCATCTGCAATTCGTGGTCTAAATCGCTGGGCTTGCCGGGCGAGCGCATCGGCTACCTGGCGCTGTCTCCGCAGCTTGAGGGTGTCGCGAACCTGCGCCGCGCCTGCGCCTTCAGCAATCGCATTCTGGGCTTCATCAACGCGCCCGCGATCTGGCAATGGGTGATGCTGGAAGCGGCCGAGCAGACCATTGACGCCGCGCCCTACGAGAACAAGCGGAATGTGCTGTGCGACGCGCTGAAAGAAATCGGGTACGAGGTGAGGCGGCCGGAGGGGGCGTTCTACATCTTCCAGAAAACTCCCATCGCCGACGACATTGCGTTTACGCGGAGGCTTGCCGAGGAGGGCGTTCTGGCTGTTCCCGGCACCGGCTTTGGGCGGTCGGGCTACATTCGCCTGTCGCTGACGATACCGCTGGAGAAGATCCAGAAATCGCTCCGCGGATTCCGGCGGGCGTTTCTGTCTCCGGAGCCGAAGAAGCTCTGAGATTGGGTGGGAGATCAAGTAGCTGGGGCGACCCGCGAGGAGCAACAGTTTTGAAAGGGCATGGCTTTAGCCGTGCCGATTGCGAGGTTCCAAGAGCTCCGGCTTTAGCCGCGGAGGGATGCTTTTCTGGTGATTTCAAGCCTTGCCTCAGGGGCTAAAGCCCAGAGTTTTCTAGCCGGTTTTTCGGCACGACTGAAGTCGTGCCCCTTCAAAACCCAATTACGCTGTTTTCCGGACATCACGCGACTGAGGCGGCTCTGAGATTGACAGGCAGGCGTGCTTCCGTCGATACTGCGGTTCATGCGGAACTCAAGCGAAACCGGCAGCGAGGGTCAGGACATGTGCATGTGTATGCCCATGTTTTGTGGACCCATGCGGGGTGCTCTTGAGTCGCGAATGCGGTAAACGCAACCGATCTTGAAAGCACGCGGCCCGGGTCCAACGAATGGATTCGGGCCGTTCTGCTTCCGGATGCGGCCCGGATCGATCCCTGAGCTGCTTCCAGCCATCTGCCAACCTCAAAGAGCCAAGGAGCCCCAATGTCCGAGTCGAAGACCTACCAGCTTGCCACCCTTGCCGTACATGCCGGTCAAACCCCCGATCCCACGACCGGGGCCTGCGCGGTGCCGATCTACCAGACCGCATCCTACGTGTTTCAGGACGCCGATCATGCCGGGCGGCTGTTCGGCCTGAAGGAGTTCGGCAACATCTACACCCGCATCATGAACCCCACGAACGATGTGTTCGAGAAGCGGGTAGCGGCGCTGGAAGGCGGCGTTGCGGGCCTGGCCACGGCCTCGGGCATGGCCGCGGAGACGCTGGCTCTGACCACCCTGGCTTCGGCCGGAGACGAGATCGTGTCGGCTACTTCGCTTTACGGAGGCACCTACACGCTGTTCCGCTACACCTTTGCGCGGCTGGGCATCACGGTGCGTTTTGTGGATGCGGACGACTTCGACGGGCTGCGCGCCGCCATCAACGACAAGACCCGCGCCATCTACGCCGAGACGCTGGGCAACCCCAAGCTGGACGTGGTGGACATTGAGAAATTCGCCGCCATTGCCCACGAGCACGGACTGCCCCTGGTGATCGACAACACGGCTGCCTCGGCGGCGCTGGTGCGGCCCATCGAGTGGGGCGCGGATATCGTGATTAACTCGGCCACCAAGTTTCTGGGCGGGCATGGCACCACCATCGCCGGAGTGATTGTGGACGCCGGCAAGTTCGACTGGGCGGCCTCGGGTCGTTTTGGCAACTTCACGGAGCCCGATCCGAGCTATCACGGGCTTTCGTATACCGCGGCCTTCGGGCCGCTGGCCTTCATTCTGAAGGCGCGGGTGCAAGGGCTGCGCGACACCGGGGCGGCCTTGTCGCCCTTCAGCGCTTTCCAACTGCTGCAGGGAATCGAGACGCTGCATCTGCGCCTGGCGCGGCACAGCGAGAACGCGTTGGCCGTGGCCGAGCATCTGGCACAGCATCCCGGCGTGGAATGGGTCAACTATCCCGGCTTGAAGAGCAGCGCTTACTACGAGCGGGCGCTGAAGTATTTGCCCAACGGCCGCGGCGGCTTGCTCACCTTCGGGATCAAGGGCGGCTACGAGGCGGGCAAGAAGTTCATCGATACCCTGGAGCTGTTCTCGCTGCTGGCCAACATCGGCGACGCCAAGTCTCTGGTGATTCACCCGGCTTCCACCACCCATCAGCAGCTTTCCGACGAGGAGCAGGCCAACGCCGGCGTGACTCCGGAACTCGTTCGGCTTAGCGTGGGCATTGAGGACATCCGCGATATTCTTGCCGATCTCGACCAGGCGATCGAGAAGGCCAACGGCCACGCATTCGAACCCGCAACCGAAACAGCAACCCTGGCTGCACGATAGCCGGCCGGTGCTGCACAATAAGTGAGATGACCCAAAGCCCGACAGGGAGTGAAAACGCGGGAACCGGAGCGCGCGTGCCGGTTCCCACGTACGAGGGCGACTATGTGCTCGATGAGCCCCTGTCGCTGGATTGCGGTCGCGCCTTAACCGGCGTGACCTTGCATTACGCTGTGTACGGGCGGCTCAACGCGGCCCGAGACAACGCGGTGTTGGTTTGTCATGCCTTGACCGGTTCTGCTCTGGTGGGTTCCTGGTGGCCCGAGATCTTTGCGCCTGGAGCGGTGCTGTCGCTGGAACACGACTTCGTGATCTGTGTGAACCTGCTGGGATCTTGTTACGGGTCTACGGGGCCGGGCTCGGTGGACCCGGAGACCGGCAAAATCTACGGCCCCAACTTCCCGCTGATTTCCATCCGTGACAACGTTCGAGCGCAGGCGCGCTTGATGGATTCCATGCGCATCCGCAAGCTGCGCCTGGTGCTGGGCGGCTCGTTGGGCGGCATGCAGGTGCTGGATTGGTGCATCCACGATCCCGAGCGCGTGGCGCGGGCGCTGATTATCGCCGTCACGCCGCTTTCGGCCATGGGGCTGGCCCTGAATCACCTGCAGCGGAAGGCCATCCAGCACGACCCGGAGTGGGCCGGCGGCAACTATCTGCCGCAGCGGCCGCCGCGCCACGGTCTCTCGCTGGCCCGGCAGATCGCCATGCTCAGCTACAAGTCCGCGATTCTGTTCGACGAGCGGTTCGGCCGCAATCCCAACCGGAGCGGCGAAGATCCTCTGGACCTGGACCCCACCGGAGGCGGCTTGATCGGCGGCCGCTACGACATTGCCGGGTACCTGGATCACCAGGGCGACCGGTTCATTGACCGTTTCGACGCCAATTCGTACCTGGCGATTCTGCGCACCATGGACACCTGGGACCCGCTGCACGGCAACGGGTCGGCGGCAGAGACCTTCGGCTGCATACGGGCGCGGATCAGTTTTGTGGGCATCAGTTCGGACTGGCTGTTTCCTCCGGCCGATGTGAAGCTGTTCGCCGAGACCATTCGCGCGGCCGGCGTGGAGGCCGACTATCGCGAGATGGTGAGCGCGCACGGACACGATGCCTTTCTAGCCGAACAGGTAGAGCTGGTGCGCCTGTTGCAGTGATTGAGGACCAGCTACCGGACATTTGTCTGCAGGACCAGCCTGGGGAACAATTTTGCCTGGTGCGGTGTCTAAGCCGATATGCGATGAAGTGTTAGGCAATCCAGACGGCGGGAGCCTAATATGTTCTTGCAGGCCTTTTTCCCGTGAGAATTGACTTTCTTCCCCCATCCAGCCTATCGGGGGGGAGCGAGTTTTCACTCTCGAGAGGGTTTTGGAAGTGGTTGGACTCGAGTTTCTGTTATTTCCTGTACAACTTGGCTTGTCACGGAGGGCAGGGCTTTCTATAATCCTTCCATTACCGCAATGGGAACCGTGGTACCGTTTAACCGTCGCCTCGGTTTGCAACCGGTCTCTGGACCGGTGGCTTTTTCCGCGGGCGAGTTCATGAATATTGATCTCCATTTTGGCAATCTCCAGGAGCACTGAATGAAGAAGTTAGTCTTAGCGTCTGTGATGGCACTGGCGAGCATCAGCCTCGTTCAGACGCCTATGCTGCGAGCACAGGATTCGGATTCGATCACCATCAAGGACATGACCGAATACAACTCCTACCAAATTGCAAACTCACAAACCGACCCGAAGTCGAAGGCAACGGCGCTGGAAAACTTCCTCACCACCTATCCGCAGAGCGTTGTCAAGAAGGCCGTCCTTGACACTTTGCTGGATACCTACCAAGGGCTCGGCGACCAGGACAAGACTCTCAGTGCCGCCAGCCGCCTGCTGCAAATGGACCCGACCAACCTCAAAGCCATCCTTTATTCAGTCGTGATCAAGAAGACCCAGTGCGGCAAGACCAGCGACGCTCAGACCTGCGACGATGGCGCCATTCTGGCTCAGAAGGGCCTGGCTGCCACCAAGCCGGCCAAAATGTCTGACGATGACTGGAAGAAGATGACCAGTGCGGCGAATCCCATCTTCCACTCTGCCATTGCATGGGACGATGCTGTTTCCAAGAAGGACTTCGCCGCCGCCGTAGCCGAATGGCGTGCCGAACTGATGCTCTACACCGACGACCAGTCCAAGACACAGGGCTTGTTTGACACCCTGCAACTGGCTCAGGCCTATGTGCAGCCCAGCGCCGCCAAGGACCTGCCCAAGGCTTGCTACTTTTTCGCCCGCGTTTGGGACTTTGCCCCGGCAAACTTCAAGGCCCAGATCGAGCCCAAGCTGGAGTATTACTACAAGAAGTTCCACGGCGGTCTCGACGGCCTGGATGACTTGAAAGCCAAGGCTGCCCTCACCACCTTCCCGGGCGGGGACTTTGCCATCACCAAGGCCAAGACTCCGGCCGAGCAGATCCACGACCTGATTGCCTCCACGCCTGACCTGAATGCCCTGGCCCTGGCCGACAAGGAAACCGTGCTGGCCCTTGGTAGCAAGGATGACGCCGACAAGCTCTGGGTTCTGCTGAAGGACAAGGAGACTCTTGTCCCCGGAATCGTGATTGAAGCTACTGCTTCGGTGATCAAGGTTGCGGTTACTCAGGATGCCAAGGATGCCAAGACGCCTGACTTCATCGTGAATCTGAAGAAGCCGTTGGCCGACAAGGACATTCCGGCTGTGGGATTCGCATTCGGAACCAAGGCCCCTGAAGCCATGCTGGCGGGCACTTACGATGCTTACACGCAGATTCCTGCCACAGACACCGTCACGCAGTCCGCGCAAATCGTGCTTCGCGACGGCGAAGTCATTCCCGAAGTGAAGAAGAAGGCGGTTCCGGCCCACAAGCCGGCGGCCGGCCACCACAAGGCAGCTGAATAATCCTCAGCTCAAGAAGCTGGTTGATTCTTTGGCTGCAAGCTGTCAGCTCCTGGATCATGAGGGCAACCTGTCTCAGGTTGCCCTTTTGTTTCATGGCAGGTACTCTAAGGGCAATATGGAACTGCAGAGAATCCTGCTTACCGGCCTGGTTTTGGCGTTTACCGCGATCGCCTCCGCTCCCTTGGCGGCCCACGCGGAAGACGCAAAACCCGTGAACTCGATTCAGCTTCGCGCCATGGACCAGATGAGCCCGGCCGATCAGGAACTGGTGGATCGGGACAAGTCTTCCATCGCCCAAGGTGCGAGGTTCCTGGAATTCGACATCGAAGCGGGCCTCTGGAAGTACGATCGACTGGTTTGCCCGGCGCTGCCCAATCATCTGCTGCTGCGGTTTACCAACGACAACGGCAGGGGCGACGTCAGCGTGTTCACTGCCTCGCTTTCCAGGGCTGTGGCTGGCCAAGTTACAATCATTCCCATCGAGCGACGTGGGTACGCACTGCTGCAGCCTGCCTCGTCTAACCCCCTAACCATTGCAAAATTCAATAGCATTCTGGCTGAAGAACATGGCAACAAGGCTCTCGACCTGGTAGCGGAAGGCCTGTGCTACGCCGTGTTGGCTGGCGGCCATCCTTTGGCTGCTTCACTGCCACAGACGGAGTCCGGCCCGCAAACTCCAACCCCGGATGACACCGTGGTCCATTTTGCGGACATCGGATCGCTTCCCAAACCAATGCAATGGGACGTGACTTTCGACCGCAATGGCCGCGTGCTCACGGGTGCAATGGACGTTCCAGGGCCTGTCGGGATTCGCGCGGTTCCAGCCTCCCCCGAGAAGAGCGGCAAGCCGGTTCCGGACAACCCGGCGGCCACGTCCCAGGGCAGGCCCGTCCCTGAGACGCAGCTGACTTCGCGCCCAGTTCCAGCCAATTAAGGGCATCCAGACAACGGTCCAAACGCAGGCCCTTCGGCATGCTCTAAGCCAAGTTGGTTTGTTTGCTTTTCTATCAGGCCTTAGTTTGTTCAGTCGTGCTGCAAGCGTCCTGGAATGAGAGGGAATTTACAGGCTGCGGAAATGGGTGTGTCTTTTGAGGAAGAGCCCCAAAAAGCATCCCTCAGAGGGTAAAGCCCCACTCATTAAGGGCAGTGGTGGACCGGCTGAAGTCCTGCCCATTGATACAATGCCTCCCGAAGGAGTTTTTCGCAGACTCCTTAGCTCCTGAGGCTTGCTTTTCGACCCTCCGGATTTGCTCCTGAAGAAATAAACGAAACGATCGCGACCGGGCAGGCGAAGTGACATTCGACGACCGTGTTCGGTGAAGGCTCGTGGAACCAAGCCCCCTGCCGCCGCGTATACCTTTCCAACCGCCTGTCTCCGGCGTCCAAACACTATGCAGAATTTCTCGGACACTCTCGGTCAGGTCTTCCGCGCCATCATGGCCAACAAGCTGCGCACCTTCTTGACCATGTTCGGAATCGCCTGGGGTGTCGGTTCTCTGTTGGTGCTGGTGGGCCTGGGAGAAGGCTTTCGTTCCGGTCAGCACAAGCAGCTATCCACCTTCGGCAACGATGTGGTGATGATGTGGAACGGCACCATCCCGGCGCTCGCCAACCAGCACACCGGGATGCGCC
>CAZLMY010000036.1:0-40247 GCA_964560845.1 uncultured Occallatibacter sp.
GTACCGCGCTTCGAAGTAGTCGTTTCCTGATTCGGTATCGCGTTCTTTGCCGGTGTACCGGGATGGCGGAAAACACACTGCGCGTACACAGATGGCGGACGACATCATAGATGTGAGCGCCTCAATCGTACGTGCATCCCAGGTCTCACAAGGGAGACCCAGGGCACCCGACCCACTTCTCGGGTTGTATGCATTCCGGCACCCGTCATAGGCATAGTCCTCGCATCGCAGTTATATCCCCGGCCCCCAAATGCGAAGGACCGGGGGAACCCTCATCGTAGCTTGAACTCAGACCCCTGGACCTGGGTCACCGGTCAGTCCGGAGTTAGCACTTGGGATGAGGGTTCTTGAAGGCAAGCTCAATCTTCTGCCAATCGGAAAGGCGCTTGGCGTCGATTTCGGCATCTCCGGCGTGGCTGCCGAGCGACGACCGGGCCAGCGCCACGCTCACTTTTACCTTGCCCTTGATGCAGTAAGCCCCGAGCAACGTAGACAGGTCCTTGTCTGCCATATTCATGTAGTCCGCTGGCAGAGCGCCCTCCGTGCCCGAGATATCCACCGGGGACATGATCATCTGGTCGATCATCGGCCCCTGTTTCGTCGCTCCCGAGGTGTCGAAACGCACCACCAGGACGGCTCTTCTCTCCAGGGCCTCGGGATTCGCCGTGAACTTGATGGCCGGAATGGCAATGCCCGCCGGGTTTGGCTTGGGCGCCTGCGTGTCGAACGCGAT
This sequence comes from uncultured Occallatibacter sp., assembly GCA_964560845.1. Classification (GTDB taxonomy): domain Bacteria; phylum Acidobacteriota; class Terriglobia; order Terriglobales; family Acidobacteriaceae; genus Telmatobacter. The sequence continues at coordinate 734 of CAZLMY010000036.1, forward strand.
TCGGTAGGGTGCGCCCTTCCATTTGGGCTCAATGGTCACTTTGGAAGCCTTGTCCCCCTGGTTGCCGCAACCCGCCAGGAGCACCAATCCCCCGATCGCCAGTAAAATGCCTTTTTTCAATTCATTCCTCCGCGTCTCAAAATGACGACGCGCCAGAATACCACTCCCGCGCCTCCCTGGAATGTGATTGCCGAGAAAGGTATTCGAATCGATGAAGAAGCGCCTGCGCCTACACGGGCTACGCCCCCCGGCCCGCTGCCGCCGGAACCGAACCGTCTGCCGGTGGCGGAAGAGGCCGGCCAACGCCGCTACGAGCCTTGAAGCGCATTTCCCTGTAAAATTCGATTAGATTCTGCGTGTCGATCTCATTTGCCGGGGAAATCCCTCGCGCCGGGATGCACCGCGAGGAAGAGTGCCATGTTCCGCAACACCGAAGACATTCATATCAAGTGGACCAAAGTTGTTCTGCCCCCGGTTTTCCTGGAAGAAGAACGTCCGGTCACCGACGCCGCCTCCGCCACCATCTTTGACGCCCGCACCGACATCGACGCCATCCTGGCCCGCACCGATCCTCGCCTGCTGGTGCTGGTCGGCCCCTGCTCCATTCACGACACCAAGGCCGCCCGCGAATACGCCTCCCTGCTCAAGACCGCCATCGCGGAGTTCAGCAGCGAACTGCGCATCGTGATGCGCGTCTATTTTGAGAAGCCCCGCACCACCATCGGCTGGAAGGGCCTGATCAACGATCCCTTCCTCGACCAGTCCTACCGCATCAACGACGGCCTGCGCCTGGCGCGCCACCTGTTGCTCGACCTGGCCGAGATGGGCGTCCCCGCCGGCACCGAGTTCCTCGACATGATCTCGCCCCAGTACATCGCCGGACTAGTGGGCTGGGGAGCCATCGGCGCACGCACCACCGAGAGCCAGGTTCACCGCCAACTGGTTTCAGGCGTGAGCTGCCCCGTGGGCTTCAAGAACGCCACCTCAGGCGACGTGCAGGTGGCCGTGGACGCCATCCTCTCCGCCGCCCACTCGCATACCTTCCTGGGCCACACCAAGCACGGGCAGTCGGCCATCTTTGTCACCACCGGCAATCCCGATTGCCACATCATTCTGCGCGGCGGCCGCAAGATGGTGAACTACACCGCCGAGAGCGTGGCCGAGACCGCCCAGAAGATGGAAAAGGCGGGCATCGCTCCCAACATCATGATCGACTGCAGCCACGCCAACAGCAGCAAAGACTACCGCCGCCAAGGCCTCGTCTGTCACGACGTAGCCGGTCAGATCGCCGCAGGGAACCGGAACATTATCGGCGTCATGATTGAGAGCAACCTGGTGGCCGGCGCACAGCCTCTGGTGCCCGGCGAGCCTTTGGTCTATGGACAAAGCGTGACCGATGGCTGCATCGATTGGACTGAGACGCATACGCTGCTGGGCGAACTCGCCGCCGCCGTCCGCACCCGGAACACAGTCATGGAACCGGTTCAGTCCTAGGAATCTCTGCCCACCCACAATCTCCGTGCCCACCCATTCGCCAACCCGCTCACGCCGGGTGCCCCAGGTCCCTCGCTATTGGGGACCTGGGAAACCTCAGCCCTGAATCGGCATCCGTCGCCAACCCGCTGACTTGCTGCCCCGCTGACCCGCCCTACTCCCTGCCAGCGTGTATCTCTCTGCCGCGTGGCCCAAGGATCACCCGGGTCCGTTGCCGGGTAATGCGGATGCGGCATGACACGGCGTCGAACCCTACACCGCAACTGCGATCTCGCAACCCAATCCAGGCCACCTGCTCTGGATCCAGCATCCACGCCGTGGCATTCGCCTGGTTGTGCGTCTGCTGCATGAAGTAGGCGGCGTTCATGTCGAGATCGGCGGCGTCGGCGTTCATCTGCGCGCAGCGGTCCGGGTTGGGCGGCACCGCATCGGGCGGGGACCAACAATAGTCCTCGTCGTGCAGCAGTGCATACTTCTTGCCGTTGTCGGGAATGAAGTAACGCACCGTCAACGGAGGAACCCCGGCCACCAGAGCCCATTGGTTCAGATCCTCGATAAACGGCTGCGGAAGCTGGCTGGTGACCAGCGAATCGTCTCGCAGCTGGCGCGAAAAAATGGCCAGCGTGGGAGTGGGCTCGCCGTTGGTGGGGCGGAAATAGACGCCGCCGAGGCCGATGCCCGTCTTCATGTCAAACCAGACGAAGCCCCGCCCGCTCAGGTAAGGCCCGCCATGACTGCCCGCCATCACATAGCGGCCTTCGCGAATATCCACCGGCAGAGGCGGTCCGTCGAGCAAAGATTCGCTGGTCTCCGACAGCGGCATATCGTGCCCGTAGTGATACTCGGTGCGCGGAGTGATCTGCTTCAACAGGCTCTTGAATCGCTTGTCTTTGCGCAGGTCTTTGGCCGAGCGGCCTGCGTAATCGTTGAGGAAACTGAGTTGGTCAGGCGGAATGGGATTCTGAAACACGGCCGGCGGCGGCGGCCCCGGCGGCGGCAGCGGAGCCTTGTCCGCATCCTGCGCAAACACCGGAAAGGCGGCGGCCAGCATCAAGGCAACGGTGAAGGCGAACGTAAAAGCAAGCTTGCAATCCCAGGAGCAAACTGTGAAGTACCGCATCGCATGACCTCTGGCTTTCAATGTAATCCAGATTGCGCGCGACCCATCTTGAATTTCTGTGCCTGAAAAGCGGAAAAGTCCGCGCCTTGCAACAGTCCTCAACCGGCCTTGCCAACCCACGATGAATGAAACCTGGCCCGCGACCAAGGCCCCGCTAACCTGCCAACTCGCGATGACCGCAAAGCGGTCGCTAACGTGCTGAATTCATTTCAACAAAATCCCCCCTTGCGGTTGTAATTTGCCCCAAGTGCCCCAACCAATTCTCGTTTCTTCCCAGCAACCCATCGATCACAAGCGGACATTCGGTGGATTTTCGTTGGCCGATCCGATGCGGCAAAGCTGATCCAGCGTTTCCGCGAAAAGTTCATACAGCAGCTTCAACCGCTCGACGTCCTTGATGACGCCCACCACCTGAAAATGCAGCTCGTCGACTCCATCAGGAAAGCTCGAACGGAAGAAACCCTCATCGTCTTTCACGGCAAAGGATATTTCCGGCTGCCGGCTGATCAGTTCCCGGATCTTGGCGCTTCCCAGCAGTTCCCGCAGTTTCTGCTCCTGGTTGCTCTTGATCACGAAATCCCGGTCGAAGGCTTCGTCCCCAATCTCGATGTCCTGCATGCCGAACCACTTGCCGATGCCGCTGAAGATTCCTTCGCGGTAAACGGTAAACCGGAAGCCCCCCGCGTCCACAAAAGGCGCCCTCATGCGGGTGTAGGTCGTGGAGGTCTTGCCGTTTGAAACCGTATAGGTATCCAGAGTGATCGTCCAGGGACCGTGCGCTGCCTGGACCTTGGCCCCCTTCCAGAATCCCCCATCGACGTACTGCGCGCCGATCTCGGCGCAAAGCTGTTTCCAGATCTCTTCAGTGTTAGGCCCGAACAACGTCCGCAAAAAAGTCACGCGATTCTCCTTGCTTTTTGCCGTTGCAAATGGAATTTCATGGCAGCGCCCGCGGCACCCGGTTCTGCTCGTACGAAACCGCCGATCCCCCCGCACAGCGGCAAAGTCGTGTGCGGATAGCCGAGGATACAAACTCAATGCCCGTCCCGCACCATTATCCACCACCCACAGCAGTGTCATCGCTGGGGCGGAGGCCCGGTCCGGCCGCCGGCGCAACACCATGTCCCCTGCACAGTCACGAAACCGTTATGATGGTCTGCAGCGCCATGGAAGGGCGGCGCGACCATGACAAACCCCAATCTCTTCATTTCGGCAGGCGAGGCAAGTGGCGAGCACTATGGGGCGCTTTTGGTCGAGGCCCTCAAGCTGCAGCTCGCGGCGCAGGGCCAAACCGGCCGCTTTTTCGGCATGGGCGGCGAGCGCATGGCAGCCGCTGGCCTGGAGCGCGTGGTTCGGTCCGAAGACATCGCGGTGATGGGCCTCACCGAAGTGATTCACCATCTGCCCCGCATCTACGGCGAGTTTCGCAAGCTCAAGAAGGCCGTTCGCGACCCCGAGCGCCGTCCCGACGTAGCCATTCTGATCGATCTCCCCGACATCCACCTCAAGCTGGCCGCGGAGTTGCACAGCCTTGGCATACCGGTAATTTATTTTGTCAGCCCGCAATTATGGGCGTGGAAGAAAGGCCGCATCGAACTCGTCAAGAAGTATGTAGACAAGATGCTGGTGATCTTTCCGTTCGAAGAGGCGTTTTACCGGGAACAGGGCGTTCAAGCCGAGTTTGTCGGCCATCCCCTGGCTGAAACGCCCCTCCCCTCCATCGGCCGTGCCGAATTTGCCGCGCTCAACGGCCTGAATCCGGAAAAGACCTGGATCGGCATCCTGCCGGGCAGCCGTCCCAAGGAGATTCGCAACCATCTCCCGGAGATGCTGGAAGCGGGCTGGGGACTGGTCGAGCGCGAGTGCACGGATTGCCGCGAGTACGAGTTCCTGGTGCCCCTGGCACCGACCCTGAACGCGGCTCAGCGAGCCGAGGTGCTGGAGCTGGTTGAAGAATTCGGGTGCGGCCTGGACATCCGTCTGGTGGAGGACGCCAGCGCGGCCCTGTTCCACGCCCGGGTCTCGGTGGTGGCGAGCGGCACTGCAACGGTCGAAGCCGCCCTCATCGGCAACCCGTTTGTTGTGGTTTATCGGGTCTCGCCCCTCACCTACGCCATCGCCAAGCGCGTGGTAACCGTCCCTCATATTGCCATGGCCAACCTCATCGCCGACAAAAGGGTAGTGCCGGAATTGATTCAGGATAACTTCACCGCTGCCAATATCGTCCAACAGATTGAACCACTGCTACCGGACGGTGCTCCTCGCGAGTCCATGATGCAGGAGCTCAGGCAAATCCGCGCTCTGCTGAATACCGGGCCGGCTGGTCAGAACGGTGGACCCCACCACCAAACCGGCGGCGCCATTCACCGGGTCGCGGCGATTGCCCTGGGACAGATTGGAATCGCTCCGGTTGCGCGGATCGAAGACAAAGTTCGCTCCTGAAGAAATATCGGGGGTCGGCCATTCTGATGATTGGTCAAGTTTATGTTTCGCCAAGGCTTGGAGAGTTTCAGGTCCCAATTTCTGCACCTTGAATTCCCGGCCCGTTCTGGTTCGAGAGATCGCTTTTGTTGCTCATTCCGGCTGGCCGGAGCGGTCTTATGAATTTGAATTCTGAGATGAGATTAGAACTGCTGCGATGGTGACTGCGATGGAACTTGAAGAGCGGATGTTTCGTCCTGCGTTCCCCCGTTTGCGGGGCGCGTTCGGCATTCTCACAGCGGCACTGGCCTTGGCCATGGCCATCCCGATGCTCGCCCAGAGGCCCGAGCGACCTGCCCTCAACGTCTCCGGCTACGTGATCGACGCCGAACTCGACCCCACCACCCACCATCTGGCCGCCAAGGTCGCCGTCACCTTTACGGCGCCGGAGACCCTGGAACTGGTCAGCTTCGGGTTTCATCCCGCTCTCAAAGTGACCAAGATCTCCGATGAAAATGGAAAAGTGCTCACCGGCGACCGTTCTGCCGACGGAACCATCCGCGTCACTCCGGCTGCACCCTTTACCAAAGGTCAGGTATCGCACTGGACTTTCGAATATGACGGCCTGATTACCGGCAACGAAGATGGCCCCATCGAGGGCCTCAAGCTGGCCGCCATTCAGGAGCCGATCAGCTATCTGCTCTACCCGGCGCGCTGGTTCCCCATGACCGGATACCTCACGGACAGGTTCACCGCGGAAATGCACATCCGCGTGCCGCAAGGGATGCGGGTATTTGCCAGCGGCCCGGTGGGGGGATCGAAATCGGTGACCCTGTCCGGTGGAAAACCCGGCGACGAATATGACTTCAACTGGAACAAGCCCGGCTTCCCCGGCACGGTGATCGCGGGACGGTTCGGCAATCCGGTTTCAGCCGGCGGCGGAGCCGTCAAGGTCTACACCACCATCGCCCACCAGGCATCCGGCAACGAGCTGGCGCAGACCGCATCGAAGGAATTCGACTTTTTCACGGAGAGCTTCGGTGTTCCGGAAAGCAGCCACCTGAACGTGGTGGAATTGCCTGACGACACTCTGCCCGCGGTTTGGGCGCCGGAGATTGCAGCCATCCAGGGTTCGCGCGTGGGCGACAAGAGCGGCATTCGCCTGCTGGCCAATACGATTGCCCATCAGTGGTGGGGTTCCCAGGTCAGCCCGCGTTCCCTCAACGATGCCTGGATCTTCAACGGCATGGCCCGCTACGGCGAACTGATGTATGTGGAGGAGGAAAGCGGCCGCAGCGCCATGCACACCGCGCTTCAAGATGTTTCCGCGGGGGCCCTGGCCTATGACACCATTCCTCTTTCCAGTTGTGGCCGCCTCAGTCCCTTCTCGCCCGAGTTTCAGTCCATGACCCTGGAGAAAGGCGCCATGATCTTCCACATGCTGCGCTGGGAAGTGGGAGACAAGGCCTTTCTGGCAACCCTCAAAGGCGCGCTGAGCCAGTACACCGACCAGGACATGCGCTCCTCGGATTTCGTCAAGGTGGCCGAGGCCCAAAGCCAGGAGCAGCTCACCGCCTTCTTCTCGCAATGGATCGACGGCACCGGCGCACCGCAATTCACCAACAAATACGCAGTCTACCGGTTGGGCAACAACAAGGGCTTCAGAACCATCGGCGAAATTCAGCAGGATCTCGACCTGTTCCGCATGCCTGTGGAATTGCGCATTGAAACCGACGGCAAAACGGAAAATCAGAAGGTCGATGTCGTCGGCACCAGCACCCAATTCGTCGTCGACACCTTTGGCCGGCCGCGCCGCATCAGCATCGATCCTGGCAACTGGGTGCTGAAATCGACACCCGACCTGCAGGTCCGCATCGCCATCCTGAAAGGCCAGCAACTCGTTGCCCAAGGCGACCTGCCCGGCGGCCTGGCCGAGTACCAGAAGGCCCTGGAAGCCAATCCCCAGAGTTCGCTGGCCAGCTACCGCATCGGCGAACTGCTCTACACACAGAAAAACTACCAGGCCAGCGTCAACGCCTATCGCGATTCCCTTCGGGGCGATGGCGAGCCGCGCTGGACCGAGGTCTGGAGCCATATTCAACTCGGCAAGATCTTCGACATCACCGGCCAGCGCGACCGCGCGGTGAACGAATATCGCCTGGCGGTGCAGACCAACGACAACACCCAGGGCGCAGTCAACGAAGCCCGAATGCACATGCAAAAGCCTTTTGTCCGTCCTGACACCGACTGACGGGAGTCTCCCGCCCTCTGAAAATGAGTGCCCATCAATCGGCCCCGCGCTACGTACCTTCCTTGAACGCAAGAACGGCCAGCCCTCAGGCTGGCCGTTCTTGCGTTCAAGGATGCGGTGAGGTTACTTCCTGAGGTGTTTATGTCCCAGGGAGATGACTTCCAGGTCCACCTTGGCGATGCCGTCTTTGGTCATTGCCAGTTTCTGTGCTGCCGCATACGAGAGGTCGATGACCCGCCCGTCCAATAGATAACCGCGATCGGTGATGCGAACCACCACCGAGCGATGGTTGCTGTGGTTGGTCACACGCACGATTGAGCCAAAGGGTAATGTGGGGTGGCATGCCGTCATGGCATACATATCGAACCGCTCGCCACTGGCTGTATGGCGGCCGTTGAATACGCTGCCGTACCATGATGCAATGCCCTTGAGCATATACGCACGCCGTTGAGCGGCGGTCATTGGGATCGTCTTCTGTTGCGTCAGAGTCTTCGGCGTGGGCTCCAGAATCGGGGGCGCTGAAGGCGCAGTCGTAACAGGCCTGGTGAGCAGCGCATCGGCTTGGACAGTCCGCGTAGAAAGAGTCACCACCACGCCGGCTATTGCCACCGATGAAGCCCCCGCCAGCAACCAGAATCTCAGCGGGGTTTTAATTCTCATTTTGTTTATTTTCTTTTTTATAAGCATCCACCTATTCTATCGATCCTTTGCTGCTTTGCCCACTGAATAGTTCCAGGTTCGGGGACATATCTTTCTCAAAAACAGAACTGCGTTTTGTGTTTCCCAATAAGCCTTTGTTTATCTGCCACTTGTAAATTGAACAATGAATGGTGCAAGGCCGTGTTTCCTCCCTGGCATGGATGTTATCGACCCCTGGTTTTCCACAGAAGACCGAAACAAAATGAATCCTTACGGTGTCTTTATGTCAAGATGCACCGATTCGCCTTGAAGGAGACTCCCTTGAAAATCTTGAAAAGGATTTTGTGCCTTGCTTTCGTTGTCGCGTTTGTGATAGCTTCTGCGGTCATAGCTCAGCAGCCTGCCAATAGCGCAGCAGCACCCGTTCCGCCTGCCATCCGCGCAGCGAAAAGGATTTTTGTCTCCAACGCCGGCGGAGACAGCGGGCTGTTTCCTTCGCCCTTCAGCGGCGACCCGAATCGCGCCTACAACGAGTTCTACGCAAGCCTCAAAGCCACTGGACAATACGACCTTGTCAACGATCCGTCGGATGCCGACCTTGTGCTGGAATTGCAACTCTTGGCGCCGAACGGGCCCACCAATGGAAGCAAGATCAATGGCGCATCCGATCCACTGCCGATGTTGCGCATGGTTGTCTACGATCGCAGATCCCACTATGTATTGTGGGCGTTTACGCAGTCGATCGAGATAGCCCTTTTGCAAAAGACACACGATAGGAACTTCGACGGCGCGGTGACTGCGATTTTGCAAGAGTTTGAGTCCATAAGCGGAAGAGCGCCTGCCGACAGCCACTAATACAAGCGACATACCTATCGATGCGATGGCGCGGGAGCACCCTGGCTCGCTGTCTGCACAGGCGGATCGAGCCACCTGACCAGGACGGATGTCAGCAACCCCGCGCCATCGTCGGATAGGTGAATGCCGTCGCTGGCGCGTATGCGCATCGTCCGCCCGTCAGGAAGAGTAACAAACTCGCGATAACTAGCCGCTTCGTCGCTAACATAGGAGACGGGATTGAACCACATAGCTTCGGGATGCTGGCTCACCACGGTGTAAGCGATGCGATTGATGGTGGCTATCTTCTCATTGTAACTGGCGACGCGCATCGGCGGCAATCCAACCCATACGACGCGCGCGCCGGTGGAACTGAGCATGGCCAAATAACTCGCCAGCCTCTCCTGATAGACCCGTTCCCAGCCGTCCGTGCCATAGGCCAGGACCTTGCCGTCCACCACAAATCCCTGTCCGTCGTTGGCGCCAATGGCCACAATCACCACGTCGGGCTTCTCCGCACCTAACATCGCGGGGTACTCATCCATCCAGTTGAAGACTTCGGGCCGTGCCAGGCCGGTACCCGAACGAAACGCCTTGATCACACGCAGGTTTCTGTTGTCCACAACCTGGCGCAGCATGGTGGCGCTCAGGCCCACAGCCATCATGGAATCCCCGGCCAGCGCCACCACGCGGGGCTTGCCGGGCATCACCGGCGGCAAGGGCATCAGCATGGTGCTGCGCGGCACAACGGGCAACAGAGGCGCATGAGCGCCCGCGGCATTGAGAAAGAGATTGTGCGGCGCGGGCGCGGCACAGCCAGAGGCGGAAGTGCGTCCATTCGCCGCTGACCCGCAGCAACCCTGCGCTGATCCGGAGCGGGTATTGGAAGCATCCGCGGCGGCCAGCAGAGCCGCATCGTCGCTCCAGCCAACGCGGGCCAAGGCCAGCAACGCGTGGGTGCGCACGATGGACGCTCCAAATGGCCGCGCCACACGCTGAAAGGCCAACGTCACCGGAACCGCAGAGGTACGAAGCGGTCCCTGCTCCAGGTGATCGGCCCAATTCACCAGCCCATCGCACTCCAGCAGAAGAATCGCCGCAAGGAATCCCGCCAACACCAGGGCCATCTGCCGGACTGAATGAGATCGTGCTACCTTGCGCATTATTGGTTCCGACCCGTTCGCTAAAACTGAAAGTAAATGAAAGGTGCCACGCCCGACGGCCCCAGAATCTCGATGGCAGCAATGGCCGCGGCCAGCGCTGCGCCGCGCGCCAGGGCGGGCCAGCGGCCCATTTCAATCTCAAGACCATTGCGCCAGCGCGATGGCATGAACTGCCCGGCCAGGCCAAAAAACAAAACCAGCAGGATGGGCCCCGACGCAAGCGTGGCAACGCCAGGCGCAGCAAGCCTGCTAAAGACGCTGAACGCCAGTGAAAACGACGGCGCGCGGAAGAAGATCCATCCTGCGCAAACAGCATGGAACAGCAGGATTCTCGATGCCCACTTCCACCCACCGGCCCGGCGCAGAGTTTGTACCGGCTGCCATTCGATGCGCGTCCAAAGACGGTGAATGACCAAGTAACTTCCGTGTAACCCGCCCCAAGCCACGAAGGTCCACGCGGCGCCGTGCCACAGGCCACCAAGTAACATGGTGATCATCAGATTGATATAACTGCGTCCCCTGCCCTTGCGCGAGCCGCCCAGCGGGAAGTAAAGGTAGTCGCGCAGCCAGCTAGACAATGAGATATGCCAGCGCCGCCAGAAATCCTGAGGGTTGGTTGCCGCATACGGCGCATTGAAGTTCCTCGGGAAGCGATATCCCAACAGTAGCGCGCAGCCGATGGCGATATCGGTGTAACCGGAAAAGTCACAGTAGATCTGCGCGGCATAGCCATAAACGGCAAGCAGCGTATCCCAGCCGCCGAACCCCTGCGGCACCGCGAAGACCGGTTCCACCAGACGCGTGGCCAGCATGTTGGAGACAATCACTTTTTTGAACAGCCCGCTCACAATCAGCAGCAACGCGCGATTCACATGAATGGCTCGGGGATTGCGTGGAACCGCCAATTGGGGAAGAAAGCGCGATGCGCGCAAGATAGGCCCGGCAATCAATTGCGGAAAGAACGCTACATAGAGCAGCGCATCGCCGAGATCGATCTCTTCTTTCACTTTTCCGCGATAACAATCGCCTAACAACGAGATGGCATGAAAGACAAAGAAGGAGATGCCCAGAGGCAGCAGCGGAGAATAGACGGAAATATGTTGTGCCGGACCGGAGCGGCCTGCAATTCGCAGAAGCGTGGTAAGGAGAAAGGCCGTGTACTTGTAATAGGCCAAAGTCGAAAGGCAGACGACCACTCCGCCAATCAGCCAGGCTTTCTTCTGCTTGGCCGTGACGCTTTTCTGAATGCGCAGTGCAACCAATCCGCTGAACAGCGAGATGCCGAACAGCAGGGGAACATAGGCCCAGTTCCAGAAGCCGTAGAAGACATAGCTGGCCGACAGGAGAAATATCTTGTGGAGCGCGGGATGCCGGTAAAGGCTCCATGCAACGGTCAGCACAACCAGAAAGAACAGTGCGTACTCGACGGTCGGAAACAGCATGGAGTGACTTGCCTTTGCCTGGACGCCGCGATTGCAGGCAAACCCCGCAGCCAGCCTGCACCGAATTCAGGAGTGATGATTGTGGAGAAATAGTAGCATAGCCTGCATTCTTCTTCCGTGAAGCGCATCGCGCCCAAAAAGAGGCGGCGATTCCCATGGCTCGCTCAGCCATGGGCTCAAGCGCCCGCTGCGCCGAGTTCCGTCACCGACAGATGCTCCTCGGGCTTCAGATAGCCTTTGCGGCGAAACCAATCTTCCATGGCCGGACGCAGGCGATCGAGCGGGACGCGGTGCCCGGCCTCCAGAAGGCCGTCCGCCGCTGGAAGCGTATCGTCGAAGACCGCATCGTTGGTGAAGTTGCGCATGGCGAAGTTGTCGATCCAGCGAATGGGACAAACATGGCGCGTCCCCGCGGCATCGATGCGCTCAATAGAAATGCGGCGAACAAACATGACTTCACTCTAAAGGACTCCGACACTCCGCCGGCCTCTCTCTTTCACTTCTGCGCTCTTTCACTCCTTCACTTCCTCACTTGTTCCCTTCCACCAGCGCCTTGGCGTCCTTGTTCTGTTGCGCCTCAACGTGGAAGCGCTTGAAGTCGGTGTCGCGCTCTTGAAAGTGCTGCCGAATGCCTTTCACCAGCAGCAATCGCGCCGCGACCGTTCCCTCGGCGCCGGTTGGCAGCCAGATTTCCCCATTCACCTGCGCCTGGTCGAAGGTGAACTTCGAGCCCTTCTCAATGCGCGCCACGAGGCCCCCGCCGACGCTGAAGTTATCGGTGAAGCTCACTTCGCAGTGCGCAATCTCCTTGTCCGCCTCGTCGATCCACAGGGTGCCTTGCAACTTCTTTGACACGTCCTGGGCCATGCCATGGGTCTTGGCGTCTTTGCGGCCTACAAAATCGAACACAATCGTGGAGCGGCCGCGAAACATCTGGCGGCGCTCGTTGCGTACATCCATCATCTCCAGAATCTGGCCAACGGTGATGGTCGGCCCTTGCAGTTCCTGGTCAGGCGGTGTCTTCTCCGCCTTTTCCACGAGTTTGGTTACCCGCTCGGTCTCTTTCTGCTCGGCTGCGGCGTCCAGCGGCTTGCCGTCCTTGGTGACCATGCGGCCGATTTGGTGGCCGTTGGCAAAAAACTGCTCCGCTTCCATCGTTTCCGTCTTCTTCACTTGCCCGTTGGAATCGATATCCTGGGTGGTGAGCTTCGCCGTGTAGGTATAGTTTTCACGAACTTTTTCAAGCTGCTTCTGGTGCTCGTGCGCCTGGCGCACAAGCTCGCGGACGTCGGGCAAGGGCGCGTCGGCCACCTGCGGGCCCGCCGCAAACCCAAGAGCGGATGTCATGAAACCGGCGAGGCACAGAATGCGTAGTTCGTGCATGGATGCATTTCCTCTGAAAGAGGTTGAAACTCTCGAGTTAATTGGCCGCAAGGGCTCATCTTCTTTGACCCGGGCACCCGGGAAAGGTTTTTGCACCCTGAAAACTCGTTGACGTAGGCCGCCACCCTGCCTCACTATGGTCAACTGATAAGGCCGCACCCAATAGCCACGCGGCGCAGTTAGGAGAGATCGAAAATGCTGGGACTGCTGGTTCAATGGTTGTTATACGCAATCGCTCTGATGGTTGTTTCCCGCCTCGTGCCGGGATTCTATGTGCACGGGCTGGGGTCGGCCATGGTGGCGTCGCTGGTCATCGGCCTGCTCAACGCCACGGTGGGCTTCGTCTTGAAGATCGTCACCTTCCCCATCAGCATCCTGACCCTGGGTCTGTTTCTGCTGGTGATCAACGGGTTGATGATCCTGGTGGCTTCGAACCTGGTCAGCGGCTTCCATGTGCGCGGATTCGTGCCGGCCTTCTGGGGAGCGGTGGTGCTGGCTTTACTGGGTATGGTGATTCGCGGAATTACAAGGAATGCCTAAACGGGCACGGGCGGCCCGGGGAACAAAGCCCGCGCCGCCGGTGTCTGCTTCTGCAAGCCGCATGAAGAAAGTCACCGTCATCCTGAGAGAGGTGCTTTTCAGCCGAGTCGAAGCTAGAGAGCTATCTCCTGCTTCGCTCAAGAGTACCGGCCAAAGCAAGAACTGGTAGCGCCGGCCTCCTGGCCGGCTGTATCGTGGACCTCCCGGTCCACGCGGCGCTCTGCACCTGCACCATCACGCCGACAATCCAAGCTGGAGGTCACCCCTACTTCACCGCACCCGCCGCCGACATCTCCGCGGTCTTCACAGGGCCCTTGCCCGGCACAGGCCGAGCCGGCTTTTGCGCCTGAGCTTTTGCCGCAGCCTTGCCGGGAGCCACTGCCACCAGCGCGGGCGCGGGTACCACCACCGGCCCATTCAGCGTATTCGGTGTGCGCATGGCGCCTGCGTTTGAGAATCCCCCGGGAGCCGAAACCCGCGGCGGCATCACGATCGTGCGAGCGGCCTGCAGCTTTGGAGCGCTCCTATAAATGCCCCAGCCACCCCCGGCCACCACAAACACGATGGCAGCCGCGGCCGCGCCGCGCATCCAGCCGCTGTTCGTATGCAGTCCGCCAGGCCAGCCAAGCACACGCGCCCGGCGCGGAGCCGCGCTCAAGCCCGCGCAGAGCCGGTCTTCGAGTCCCGCCGGTGCGGGCAACGTGGCCATCAGTCGCAGCGTGTCTTCAAAGCCTGTCGGCGCCCCGGCCGAGGCCGTGCGGTTGTCGATCGAGTTCTGGGTCAAGTGATTCATCGCAAACTCCTTGCGTTTCCAGGCAAAGCCCACTACTTGCGCGGCCGCTCCAACAGGTCGGCCATCAGATTCCTTGCGCGAAACAGCCGCGAACGCACGCTGGACTCGGTAATGCCCAGCACCTCGGCGATCTCCACGCTCGACAGCTCCTCGAACGCCGACAGCGTCAGCACTTCGCGCTCCTTGGCTGGCAACTGCTCCACAAAGCCAAGAACCCGCGCATGGTGCTGGGCGCCGGAGGCTATCTGCTCGGCCGAAAGCCCGTTGCAGGGCAGCACCCGCGCCAACTCGGCCACGTCGTCTGTCTCCGGACGGCTTTTGGCGCGCCGCTTGCGGTCCAGCACAATGTTCCACACAATGCGGATCAGCCAGACGCGCCGGTCACGCACTTCGTCCAGCTTGTCGCGGTGGCGCAAAACGCGCAGAAACGCTTCCTGCACGGCGTCTTCAGCGTCGGAGGCGTTGCGCAGCACAGAAAATGCAACACGGTAAAGAGTGGCGGCATACTCGGCCACCATCGCCGCAACCGTCTCCTCTGCCGTCTCAGTGCGGGCCTGTTCGTACATGCCGTTGTTTGGAATCTCCATCCAACCTGAGAATACTGCCTGGCTGGCGCTCATACCGAACCAGACGCAGAAGCGGGACATAATGCTCAAAGTGGGAAGCCCCAATTCGGGCCACTAAAAAACTCGCGGAGCCAGTGGCCCCGCGAGTCGATTCGGACGAATGTCTCTGACCTATTCCTTGGCGCCGAGTTTCTGCGCGGCGATGGAGCCGGCAGCGCCATCCTTGTCGGCGTCCTTGACCTTGGCCCACAAAGCGCGGGCCTGGGCCTGATTTCCCTGCCCGGCATAGAGGTCGGCCAGATCCAGTTGCGCGACTCCGGCTGAAACCGTCTCCGACGGCTTGGCGGCCAGGGCGTTGTAGATGTCGATGGCCTGGGCGTCCCGTCCGGTGCGGTGATAGAGCCCCGCCAATGCCAGTTTGGCAAGATTGGCGAGGTTGCGGTTCCAGGAGGTGGCGGCGGCCTTCAGCTCCGATTCCGCAGTGCCGTTCTGGCCCAGTTCGCCGGCCGTGATGCCCGCGAAATAGTGAGCCTTGGTGCCGGCGGCCAGCCATCCATACTGCTGGGCGACGGCCGTAAACTGCGTGTTCGCGGCCTTGGAGCGGTCGGCAGCGGTAGCATAGGTGCCGCCTTCAACCGGCGCGCCGGGCTGCGCGAGAGGCGCATCGTAGGTGTCCAATGCGGCGCCGAGCGCGCTATCCGCAGCAGACGAGCGCATATTCAGGTAAACCAGTCCGCCGATTGCCACAGCCAGAACGACTACCGCACTGATGGCCCAGCGAACGACACCGGAACGGTGACCACTGACCCAGCTCACGCTGGTCGCGGTGGCTTGGGCAAAGCTGTCCTTCTTCAGGGCATGACGCGTTTGAGTATCCACAGGCTCTCTTCTTGTCCTTCGTCGATCGACTTGCAGGGGGTTCCATTCCTCTGGAGACACCACGACTGCAACCCTACTAGTCTATCAGCGCACGAAGAGCAGCGTCCACCAGCCTTAAACCAACTTCTAGCGGCGGATGGGCAGGCCCGTGGGTGGGCGCAAAGCGCGGATGCGGTCGATCGCGCTATCCACCGAGGTGCGGTCAAGCGTAGCTGCCAACCCTTTGGTGATCAACTTCTCGACAAACTCGACGATTTCCACATTCCGGGTGTTGGCTTCGCGCAGAACTTCGTCAGGCACAGTTACATAGATTTGCATGAGTGGCATTTCTCCTGAGGTGTTCATCGGCAACGCTCCGCCCACAAAGAGGGTCGAAAACCAGGAACCTGTGGATTAGAGGGAAAAAAGTACCGGGTTGCAGGATCCCGTACAGGACTGGAGCTTCACGATTTGTCCTTGCCGCTTGCCAAGCCGGAACGATAGGCTATGTGCATGTATGAGGATTTCCATGTAGCCGACCGCTGGAGCGGCGAAGATCTCCACTGCCGCTGGAAGGGCACCATGGTGGCCATTGCCACGCGCCACGCCGACGCCGTCGATGTCCGCTTTGACGTCAACGGACGGGCCATGTGGCTTGCCCTGCCCTGCACCGCCTGGCTGGAACAGAAGAGGCGCTCCGGCAAGGTGATCACCGATCAACTCGCCGCGCAGATCGCCGGTCGCTTTCTCAAGCAGCTGGTTGAAGAAGGCTACGACTCCCGCCGCGAAGTCTACACCCTGACCGTGCCCGAGGTGCTTGAGCAGCTCGACGCCGTGGTCGCCGAAGCCAAAGAACTGGGAGCCATGCCGACTCTGCCGGTCATTGCCTGAACAACGCTCGGCCAAAGCCTGCCTTTCAGAGGCTGTATAAAAACTTCTCCTGGTGTGAAAGGGCAAGACTTCAGTCGTGTCGCAAGTGGCTGAAAACATGAAGGACTTTAGCCCCTGAGGGACGGGCTCTTGCAGCTTATCGCCCGCTGCGGAACAGTTTCTTATACAGGTTCTAAGATCGACCCGCCGGGCTACGCAATCGCTTTTCATCAGCCGATTGCGTAACGCTCCATGGGTTCGCGAATCACCGTGAGCCACTCGGGGTCTTCGATCGGATCGGTTCCCTGGCAGCTCCAGAGGCCTCCTTGCAACGCAAATCCATGATCCGCGTAAACGCTTCGGCAGGGCTCGTTCAATCCCGTCTCCACCCATCGCCCCCGAACCGTTAAACTTTTTCCCGCGGCGCTGGCCCGCTGCGACCGCGCAATACGCTTGACCGTGTTGATCAGCACCGTTTCCACGCCAAACCCGAAGACCCGGCAGCTCAATACAAATGCCACAATGTCGAGACAACCACCGGTTCTTTCCAGCACTGCAACGCATACCGTCCCCATGCTGCCGAACTTGTCTTGGGCCTCCAACGCCAACACCTGGTGATTCGCGCTGTGCAGCCACCTGTGCATCTCTGCAGGCGTGGTCCGGCTACCGCAGAGATTGAACTGGTTGGTCCGGTTGATGAGCTCAACCAGCCGCGGGGCGTCTTTTTTGACTGCGGCGCGCGACCGGACTTCAAGCCCCAGCTTGCGAAAAACCGCCGCCTGCTGCTGCGGATCGTGCTCCGGAAGGGCAAGCGCCAGTTGGCGTTGCGACCGCTGCTGGTAAAACAGGGTGCGGTCCACGCCGCCTGCGCGCGGCAACAATTCGGCAAGCAGAGCCAAACGGCGCCACACCGTCGGCGACCCGGCATCGACGCAAAGAACCTCAGGCATAACCTGCGCCATCATGGCCCGCTCCGCCGGCTGGTCGTCCAGAAACAGAAAATCGCGGCAGTTGAGGTTCAGTTCCGCGGCAATGCGTTCCGTGTTTTGCGCCTTGGGCAGCCAGTTGATCTGGGTGCTGACAAAGTCTTGCGGCCCCAGAACCGCGCCTTCCCAGTCCACGCTCTCCCGGGCATTCTTTGAATTGATGGCCAACAGCATTCCCCTGTCGCGCAGGGCCTTCAGAATCTTCTGGCGCTCGGGCAGGTGTTGAATTTCCCCTTCTCCGATCATGCCATTCCAGAGCGTATTGTCAAGGTCGCAGACGATGACTTTCCTCCTTCTGAGCACTGCCTGCGCGACCAGTGCATCCAGATAAAGATCCGCAACCCAGCGGCCCAGTTCGGCGGGATGCTGCATGGTGGCGTTATAGTACAAGCGACCCAGCTGGTGGCCCGAACACTTCTTGAGCAGCGACGCTTCATCCAGCAAGAAGAAGCGCGCCTCACCCTCTGTCGGGGACTCCAGCACCCGGGTCCGAACCCAGGCGTTCACCAGCCGTCGCCCGATCCTTCGCGAACGCAGCGTCGCCAGCCCCTTGAGGCGTTCCAGCAGGCTGCCGTCGTGGCGCCGTACCCCACACCAGTTGTGCACAAAGATGGGAGCCTCAAACAGGCCGCCCAGAAGCCGGAGCACTTCGTCCGCATCGTGTTGAGCCCTGGCGGCGAGTGCCCGGATACGCCCGGCCGGCAACAGGGCGCTGCGCAATGAACGCAGTTGGCTCAACTCAACATGAAACTCGTACCCGAACGGGCTGAAAAAGACGATGTCGAACCTCTCTCCCTCAAGCTGGCGGAGAAAACGATGCAGTTCTGCAGGATTCTTCGAGGTGGCAAAGCTCGGTTCGAGCCGAAGGCCCTCGCCCAGCAGCGGGCGGGCCAAGAACGAAACCACGTCGAGATGGATGCAATCGCCCACGAACAGCACGCGAACCGGCTGCACCGCCTCACCGCTCACAATTTCCACAATGTGGTCAAGCGTGGCCATCAAGAGCAAAAGCGCCGCGGGGCGCACAAAAGGCGCGATGGAAGCGCGCAGGCTCTCCCTGTCTTGCAGGGCCATTTGCCGGCGACGGACCATGGCCGCGCCGGAGCTGTCTCGCGGATCGTGACCCTGTTTCAGCTTTTCGCCTACGTAGAGATCGAGATAGATCGGGTCGTTCTTCTTGAAGTAGAGGGCGAGATAGTCGACAAAGGCCAGCAGCTCGCGGCGTGCAAATTCTTCCCGTACCGCTGGGTCCGGACTGGAAGCCTCGGGAAATTTATCCCAGGCTCCAAATGACCCCAGCAGGGACCGAGCCAGTTCCGAACGATGGCGTTGAAGCGCACGGGTCAACTCTCGGGATGCAGAGTGCATGCTGTCTCAACATACCATCGGCACAGATTTCCGCCTATCGGTACTTCCGTTGAGGACGCGGTGTTGGTCTTTCCCGCACCCCTGCTTTGTTTCTACTCGTGCCGCAGCGCCTCCATCGGCTGCACACCGGCCGCGCGCCGCGCGGGAGTCCAACTGGCGGCCAAGGCCACCGCGAGCAGAACCGAAACCCCCGCGGCCAGGGTCGACGGATCCCAGGGCTGAACGCCGTAGAGCATTGTGCGGACCAGCCGCGTCAGCAGGAGTGCCGCAGCCACGCCGGTTGCAATGCCCGCCGCAGTCAGCCACAGGCTTTCGGCCAGAATCATGCTCCGGACCTGCGCCGGCTGCGCACCCAGGGCCATCCGGATGCCGATCTCGTTCTTGCGGCTAGCCACCGAATAGGCCATCACCCCGTAGATACCGACGCAAGCCAGCGCCAGGGCCAACAGCCCAAAGCCCGTCGTGAGCGCGGCAAACATCCGCTCCATCTGCATGGTTGCGTCGATCTGTTCCCGCTGCGTGCGCATGTCGATCATGGGCAGGTCGCGGTCAATCGACTGCACCACCCGGCGCAGCCCCGGCGCCAGCGCGGTCAAGCTTTGCCGGGTCCGAATCACGTAGGTCATGCTGTATGCATCGGGCAGTTGCACATAGGGAACAAAGAACTGTGCGGGAGCCTCGTTGCGCAGGTCGGTGTAGTGGGTATCGCCGCAAATGCCGACGATCTGCACCCAGTCTCCGCTGGCGTCCTCGGTCATCCGAAATCTCTTGCCGATGGGGTTCTGGTTGGGGAACCGCTTGCGGGCCAGGGCTTCGTTGATGACCGCGACCCTTGGCGAGGTCTCAGTATCCTGCGAGCCGAAACCGCGCCCTGCCAGCACCGGAATCCCAAGGGCCTGAAAGAAGTCGCTTCCTACCTGGTTCACGTCTTCGGCCGGATGCGTCTGCGGGCCGGACTTCTCCCCTTCCGGCAGAAAGGTGGCGTTGGACAGCGTTTCGGCCAGGTAAGGCGACTCGGCCGACGACGCCGCTTCGATACCCGGCAAGGCAGCAAAGCCCTGCTCAAGCCGCTTCTGCAGCTCGACGCTTTTGTTGCCCGGATAGCGCGCCTTGGGCGTATCCATCCGGAACAGAACCAGATTCTCCGTATTGAAGCCAACATCCACCGCATTCAAGGCCAGCAGCGTCCGCAGGAACAGCCCGGCACCCACCACCAGCAGTGTAGAAATCGCAATCTGGAACACCACAATGGCTTTGCCGCCCAATCCGCGGCTGCGCCGTGTCGCGGTCTGCGACCCCTCTTTCAGACTGGCGCTGACTTCCCTTCGGGCGGCAAGCCAGGCCGGCGCCAGGCCGAACAACAGGCCTGTCAGCAACGTGACCCCGGCGGCGAACCCAAAGACGCCCCAATCGAACGAAACATGGAACTCGTTCTGGTCCCAAGCGTTGCTCAGCAGCCGCGGAATCGCATTCCGCCCCAGATAGCCCAGCAGCAGCCCGCCGATGCCGCCGATGGCCGCCAGCAACAGGCTCTCGGTGAGCAATTGGCGCAAGACTCGTCCCCGTCCAGCGCCCAGGGCCAGCCGAACGCTCATCTCCCGCTGCCGCTGCGCCCCGCGCGCCAGCAGCAGGTTGGCGATATTGGCGCACGCCAGCAGCAGCACAAACCCGCTGAGCGCCGTCAGCACATAAGCCGGCTTGCGAAACATCTGGTCGGTGTAGTGCAATCCGCGGCTGCCGTCGGCCAATGCCAGATGTGGCATGGTGTCCCCGGCATCCAGGTGCATGGTGCCGCGCACCACGGCGGCCAGTTCGGCATCCAGCGCGGCGCGCGCCTGGGCCTCCTGCACGCCCGGCTCGATGCGGCCCATCACGTTGACCCACCACAGTTCCGGATCGGCAAGCGCGGGCACATTGCCCCGCTTGGGGTCGATCAGCGGCTGCAGCGTCAACGGCACAAACAGATCGGGAGAGGCTTGCACGTTCTTGGCTCCCGTAAAGCCAGGCGGGTTCACGCCCACAATGGTCAGTTGCGCCTGGTTGACGGTAATGGTCTGCCCCAGCGCCAACGGCGAGCGCCCAAACTCCCGCTGCCACAGGCTGTCGCCGATCACCGCGACAGCGTTGCGGCCGGGAAAATCGTCGCTTGGCTCAAGGGCCCTGCCCAGTGCCGGCCTCACGCCCAAACCGGAATAGTAGTTGCCGGATACCATCTCAACTTCCACCCGCTGTGCAATGCCGGCGACGGTTCCGTTCATGGTGTCCTGCTTGAACGCAAACAACTGCTGCATGCCGGGATGGTGGTCGCGCAGATCCTGGTACACCGGGTAGGAAAATACCGAACTGGTGGTTCCGCCCTCCGGGGTGGAATCGAAGTCGCCCCACATCGCGTGCACCACTTCATGGCCATCGCCATTCCAGCGCAGCAGGCGCAGTTGCTCGGCATGAGGCACATGCAACCGGTCGTAAAGCAGGCTCTTGGCCACGGAAAAGATGGTGGTATTGGCCCCGATGGCCAGCGCCAGCGAAGTGGCCGCAATCGCCGTGAATCCCGGGCTCTTGCGCAGAATCCGCACCCCATAGCGCAGATCGGCCCAGAACTCGTCCCACCAGCGCAGCCCCAGCGAGGCGCGCATCTCTTCCTTGTGCACCGTCGAGGCGCCCATGGCGATGCGGGCGCGGCGGCCCGCCTCGACGGCGCCATAGCCGGCCCGCATCAGGTCAGCGGTCAGGAACTCCAGATGGCAGGCCAACTCCGCTTCCATCTCCGCCTCAAGACGGTTCCGTTTCGCCACCGCGCACAACCACGAACGCAGCCGCGCCCCAACTCGCCCCATCAAGAAATGCAAACTCATGCCGCTTCCCCTCACTCGCCTAATCCCTAATCCCTGCATTTACGTCGCCTGCAGAATCGTGCCGATGATCCCCGACATGCGGTTCCACTTTTCCATCTCCTGGCCCAGCCGCTCGCGGCCTGGCTCCGTCAGCTTGTAATACTTGGCCTTGCGGTTGTTTTCGCTCTCGCCCCACTCGCTGTCGATGGCGCCCTGATGCTCGAGCCGGTAAAGCGCCGGATACAACGATCCCTGCTGAATCACCAACTCTTCGCCCGAAATCTGCTGGATGCGCAGCAGCACCCCATATCCATGCAGCGGACCCAGAGAAACCGCCTTCAGGATCAGCAAATCCAACGTGCCCTGCAGCAGATCCAGCGGTTTCTCGGTCTTGTCTTGCGCCATGAATCTCTCTCCTCGACGTTCTAGGAAAGAGCATAGCCACGCTCTCCTAGATTGTCAAGGAGAGCGCGGCTATGGAACCGGCAAGGTCCTACATCTCTCAATCGCATCCACTTGGCGCCAAGCGGAATTTTCTCGTCGTGCGCAGGTCCGAGCGGCAAAATGAAAATCCGCCCCGGCCTTTACAGATTCGAGGGGATTGGGAGTATATTGTGGCAATCGGCGCTGCTCGCTCGAGGCAGCGCCAACAGAACACAACGACTGGCTCACCTCTCTCTGCACCTTCCCCGATGAGACCAGCCGCACGACCTCACACGTGAAATGGCAAGTGCTTCCCTTGCAACCTGGCGTTCGATGAGCACGAAGACTGTGCGCACACGAACCGCTGACTGAGGCTCATTTATCGAGGCTGCACGGCAAACGATCGGCTCGAATGAAAAGTGGCGACGAAGTAAGAACGGCAGGCTTGGGAGTGCTTGCAGTCGTTCATTTGTCGCTGTGAGGTTGGGCTTTTCATTGCGCAAGTGCGATTGATCGCCTTTTACAATCCGAGTCCTGCTCGCGAAGGATTTGGGCTTCGCGCTAGCACACCGTTCCACTCGCGAACGGCCCCGGTAACCCCGGAGCGCAAGAATTACGGCAAAAGTCTAGGATCCCCGGCCTGCTCCCATCCGTGATGGAGCAGCGTTTACACACGCACGCATCGTTCCCTGGGAAGAACATGCCGCCTGTGGCCGGAGAGCTGTGTCTTTAGCCGCACATCGACAAAACAAAACCACAAGACCCCCAAAGGAGTTGTCCATGTCGAATTCCAAGAAGATTCCCCTCGAGGGCACCGAACACGCCTCCCTTCCCGGCGCGCGCGCCATCAGCCCCAGCGATCCCCATCAGTTGATGGAAGTCTCCATCGTCCTCAAACACCGCCAGGCCCTGCCAAATTCGGCCAATGAGGGCAGACATATCACTCACGCCGAATTCGCCCAGACTTATGGAGCCGACCCCAAACAGGTCGACATGATCCGGCAGTTTGCTCAGGACAACAAACTGCAAATGCTGGAACGCGGCGACGAAGTGCTGCGCCGCACCATTACCCTCGCCGGTACCGTGGCCAACATGGAAAAAGCCTTCGGTGTCGAGCTCACCGAGTTCGAGCATGAAAATGGAAGTTATCGCGGCCACCTCGGCGCCATCCACATGCCCGAGGAATATGCCTCGTTCGTGACCGGCGTCTTCGGCCTCGATAACCGCGCCGTGGCCAAACCGCATTTCCGCACCCGCGCATCGAGCCGCGCCTTTGGCGCCCGCGCCACCAACACCTCCTACACTCCCGCGCAGGTCGCCAAGCTCTACGCATTCCCCGCCGATGCCTCCGGCGCCGGACAAACCATCGGCCTCATCGAGCTGGGTGGCGGCTATCGCCCCTCCGACATCGCCGACTACTTCCAGAACCTGGGAATCCAGACTCCCGCGGTCAAAAGCATCTCCGTCAACCATGGCAACAACCGGCCCTCCACAGCGCAAAGCGCTGACGGCGAAGTCATGCTCGACATCGAGGTAGCCGGAGCCGTAGCGCCGGGTGTCAAGATCTGTGTCTATTTCGCGCCCAATACCGCGCAGGGCTTCCAAAACGCCCTCAGCACGGCCATTCACGACCAGCTCAACAAACCATCGGTCCTTTCCATCAGTTGGGGCAGTTCCGAGAGCAACTGGACCGTGCAATCCATGACCAATTTCGACCAGGTTGCCCAGGAAGCGGGCTTGCTCGGAATCACCGTCACCGCAGCCTGTGGCGACAACGGTTCAAGCGACGGCGTCGCGGACGGCACAAACCATGTCGACTTCCCGGCCTCCTGCCCCCATGTGCTTGCCGCCGGTGGCACTCGCCTGGTGTCGACCAACGGCGCCATCGTCACTGAAACGGTATGGAACGACGGCGCGCAGGGAGGCGCGACCGGAGGCGGTTATAGCGCGCAATTTGCCCGGCCAGACTACCAGGCCGCCGACAACACGCAAACCAACCGCGGTGTACCCGACGTAGCCGGCAACGCCGATCCCGACACCGGCTACAACATCCTTGTGGACGGCCAGCAGATGGTGATTGGTGGAACCAGCGCCGTGGCGCCCCTATGGGCCGGCTTGATTGTGCTGCTAAACCAGAAGCTCAACCGCCGCCTGGGCTTCGTCAACACCGCGCTCTACAATGTGCCCCAAACCAGTTCGTTCCACGACATCACCATGGGCAACAACGGCGCCTATTCGGCCACCTTCGGCTGGGATGCATGTACCGGCCTTGGCTCCCCCATCGGAAACCAACTCCTGCAGGCCCTGCAAGGGGTCGCAGCAGCAGCAACGGCAAATGCAAATGCGCGCACCACCGAAGCAAATGGGCGCACCACCGAAAATGCGCAAAATGCGCAGCGGAAGGAGACAGCCCAAACCACCACTCGTTGACCGCCTCACCGATCGGCGTGTGGTAAAAGTCGAGTTTTGAAAGGGCACGACTTGAGTCGTGCCGCAAGACGCTGAAAACAAAGATCGGGCTTTACAGGCTGCGGAAAAACTCTTCGCGAAGGCTCGGTGCGTCAGGGCACGACCGGGGCTCCGGGGGACCCTCAGGGTCGGGGTCGCGTGCCGATAAAGCCAATAGAATGAGTGAGACTTTAGCCCCCGAGGGATGTTTTCGGCACTTTAGGCTTTCGCCACAGGCTGCAATCAAATCAAGTGCAGGTAAACTTGGAAACCACAAACCGGGGTGGATGCTCCCAAAGGAGCATCTGCCCCTCAGAACTGAGCTTTTCTCAGAGCGGTGACTTCAAGGTTGACAGCGACCAGAGTATCTATCATGATAGATAACCAACGGTGGATACCATGCCTATCGCTCGGAAAGCCCGCGTCTTTCGCAACGGCCGCAGCCAGGCCGTCCGGATTCCGGTCGAATACCGGTTCACGACCGCGGAGGTCTACATTGAGCGCGACCCCAGGACAGGAGCCCTCATTCTTTCGGAGAACCCGCTCAGCCCCTCGCTCGACGATATTTTCAGAGAACTCGATGCTGCCGGCGCGTCCGGCTTTGAACTGGAGCGCGATCTTGCGCCGCCGGTGGATAGGGACTGGATGTGACCTCCCCGCAGCTCTATCTGCTCGACACCGATATCACGGGGTATATCGTCAGAGGCCGTTCCCCATCCGCCCGAATGATGTTGAGACAAACCCTTGAAGATGCACGCGTTGGGATCTCGGTGGTGACCGAAGCGGAGATTCTCTTCGGCCTGGAATTGAGGCCCGAGGCCAGTCGGCTCCGCGCCTCTGTGGAAAGGCTCCTGCAGGCCATTGAGATTCTCGACTGGAATGCCAGAGCGGCCGCTGCTTACGCCAGAATTCGCGCACAACTCAAGTTGGCCGGCAAGCCCCTCGCAGAAATGGATCTGCTGATAGCCGCCCATGCCGTTGCCTTGGATGCGGTCCTCGTTTCCCATGACAAGGCGTTTCAACTGTTAACGCATTCTCTGAGGGTTATCGACTCGGCCACCGACCTGGAGTAGGGGCTGGTCGCTCCTCAGTTCAGGTCTGGGGCGACGGCGGAGCCGTCAAAACCGAAATAGATACGAAGCCTTCACAAAGATCTGTCGTCCGTCGTTCAGATAATCCTGCGCGCGAGGCGGAGTGCCGTTGTCAGGGTCGCAGCCGCCCAGCGGCAGCCGGTTGCACAGCGACCGGTCCAGATTCTGCAGGTCGTTGTTGTATCCCACATAGATGGCCGTGCCCGGATGCGGGAGCCAGGTGAACAGCGCTTCGGTGCCAATCTGCTTGGTCCGCAAGAGCGAGGTCTCAGCCGGGTTGGCCAGCGTCGAGTCGTACTCCACAATGACGCGCGCAGAGAGCGCACGGGTGAACTGATAGTTCACCTTGGTGCGGAACGTCTGGCTCTCGTACACCAGTGCGCCGTCGGCCACAGAGTGGTCGCGGTCGATCAGGTAGGTGTTGTCGGCCGTCAATTGCCGCAAGGGTTGCAGCGTAAACAGCACCTGCGCGTCTTGCTGGTTCATCAGCGAAGGCACATGGCCAGCGGCCGGGTTGTAGTTCACGTTCCCGCTGCGGAAGGCATTGATATTGAAGTTGAGTTGCGGAAACGGAGCGCCGCGCGCCACCAACCCGCCGAAGTTCTCCGTGAAGTTCACGTAGTGCGTCAGCAGCGGGTAGCTCGGCGGTCCCACGGTGTCGGAGTTCTCTCCGCCGATCGGCGCAATCACAATGTTGCGCGGCAAAAGAATGAACGGGTCGCCCGACCCGTAGTGGAAGACGCGATCGCCCTGATGATTGAAGGCAATGTTCTGGTTGGTCTCAAGCCCGTAGCTCTGAATCAACCGGTGTTTCGGGTACCACTGATAGGTTACGTGCGTCTGGCTGTCGCGAAAGTTCGACGACTGGATGAATCCCAACTGGCTCTCGAACCCGGTGCTGTAGTCCTGGAAATTCGATTGCAGGTTGAAGGCATGCCCGGCCCGCTGCGTGGAGACATTCCACGTTGGCCCGGCGGAATAGCTCGGCGGATTGCCGCTATCCTCTGTCCCCTTGGTTGAGCTCTCCACCCACTGCGCCACGGCCGTCCATTTGTCGTTGAAGCGCACCGTCGAATCGACCCCGCCAATGCGGTTCCAGCCATGGCCGAACTCTTCATCCGTGTAGAGCGCCGCGATGCTCGAACCCTTGCCCAAATCCTGCGAGACGCGCCCCACGGCGATGGTCGCGCGCTTCCTGTAGAGCGGATCGCCCGGCCCTACAGTGTCCCCCGGTTCACGGTCGTCGATCCCCAGCAGGCCGATGTTGGTGTGGCCCAGCTTGCCGGTCACCCTCATGCCATATTCCGGATGCACGATGTTGCGCGTGTAGAGCAGCGTCAGCGGCGAAGGCGTGGTGAAGTAGTTGGCATTCTCCAGGAAGAACGGCCGCAACTCGGGATAATAGACCGGATAGCGCTGATTCACGGTGAACTGCGGCTGATCCGATTCGATGTCGCTGAAGTCCGGATTGACCGTTAAATCGAAGACGATCTTGTCTTTCAGAATGGCTTTGACCTCGCCGCCGCCCGTGCCTTCCAGGCCGCGTGCGCTGAAATAAGGGTTGAGCGGATCGACATTCTCAAGGGTGCGTTCGTTCTGCGCCAATGTGTAGGGGTTTACCTGAACGTTGTGCGAGCCGGTCACGCCTTCAATGCCCCGCAGCGTTCCCTCCTGGGTCAAAGTGCCGGAGACGTTGGCTGCAATCCGCGGCCAGTAGTCCGTCTCGCTGTTGCGCGGAAAGTTGCGGGCAAACACCACGCCCCAATCCGCGCCGTTGGGCCTGAAACGCAGGCTGCGGAATGGGATTTCCAGCAGCGCCATCCATCCATCGGCGGTCACTTGCCCTTCGGAGTCCCAGACCTGGTCGTAGCTGTAATCCTGGCCGATGCCTTCGGTCCATGCCGCGTCCGCCTGCACACCGACAGGGTTCACCGTAAAAAGAATGCCCTTGCGGTGGTCTTGAAACGGGTCCAGCAGCACCGAGACGTTATCGTCGTTCAGCACATTCTCGCGACGCGCCAGGTGTCCGCGAATTTCCGCGGCCTTGCGATCGTGGCAAATGAACACGAAATAGAGGGCGCTTTTGGTGTGCCCCATCCAGACTTCGGTCTTTTCCGTTGCCGGTTCTCCGTCGCGCGGGTAGTTCTGGATGAATCCGGAGATTTGCAGCAGCTTGCTCTTCAGCTCCGGACGCGGCGTCATCCCCGCGAAGTCCGAAAGCTTGATGCCCTCCGTGAGCAGCGGCACCTGTTGCGGCGGCGGCGCCGGGGTCTTCACCTGCTCGGTTGCCATCGTCGTCTTGCTCGTTTGTGTCGACCTGGCCTCTGCGGCAAAAAGCGACAAACACATCAATAACGCAAATGTTCTGAAACCCATGCTGGTCAGATACGCAGCAAGGCGCTCTCCGGTTCTTGTGTTGCGGCGAATACAGTTCACGGCCTGCACGACTCCTGGCGAAGTTTGATTGGAATCTGGCCGGAAGGCCATGCTTTTCCGCAGAGAATTTCATCCGGCACAAGCACAACCGGATCTTGCTAGCCTCTTGACCGCATGGTTTGGTAACGGGTGTTCTAGAGCGCGGACGTTCGCGTCCACGCCACTCCATGATGAATTACCAATTCTTGCGATCGAATCGCGAGAGGACTTTTATAGGACGCTCCACCAGCGCTTTGGTTGGGAAGCGATGTCTAATCTATCTGGTGCGGAAGAGGGGACTTGAACCCCTAAGCCTTTTGGGCGCTAGCTCCTAAGGCTAGTGTGTTTGCCATTTCACCACTTCCGCACATCGGCTTCCATGCAGAATTCTACATCACCGCGCCCACATTCCGAGACAAAACCGGCCCTGTGCCCAGGGCATTTGCCGACCCACGTCGAATGAAACCTGTCCCGGCCAGGGCTACGCTGACTTGCGAACTCGCGATGACCGCGAAGCGGTCGCTAACTTGCTGAATTCATTGCAAAGAAAGGTCGCTCCCATGCCGTTGGAATTCGCTCCGGTTGCCCCGGCCAAATTGCCGATTCCAGGATGAAAGATCGCTGCGGCTCAAACTTCTCATCCGCTCCGGGCGCCCGCAGTCTCCCACCGGCGCATCCAAGGCCAACTCAAGAGCATGGGCCCTGGCATTCCGATGCAGCTTAGTCGTGCAGGACAACGTTAACCAGCGTGGCGTTGATGTGCATTCCAACGCAGTCGTAGTCGATGTAACCAAGATCGCGAAACCGGTTGAGGAAGAAGCTCACGCGAGACCGGGTCGTGCCAATCATCTCGGCGAGCGTCTCCTGGCTGATCTTGGCGATCACCGGAATCGGCTTCGAGTCCTGGCCGAAGTTGGCCATCAGCATCAGCAGCCGGGCAAGGCGCTTTTCGCTGGAATTGAACAGGTGATCCACCAGGTCGGCTTCCATACGGATGTTGCGGCTCAGCAGGTGCGCCAGAAACTGCTCGGCGAACTCCGGCTCACGATGCAGAAGATCCTGCATGACCTTCTTCTCGATGCGAATGATCGAGCTGGACTCAAGGGCGTTGGCGGAGGAGATGCGCGCCGGTTGACCGGCCAGGGACGCTTCACCGAAAAAGCTGGCTGCGGGAAGGTGCGCAATCACGGCTTCCTTGCCGCTCATCGATACTACGGTCAGCTTGACCTTGCCGCTCTGAATGTAGTAGATCGCATTGGCCTGGTCGCCTTGCGAAAAGATCGCTTCGCCGGCCAGGTAGTCGCGGCGCGATTTTCCGGCGATCAGCCGGTTAAGTGGAAGCTGAAGGTCGAATACCGGCGCCGGCGCCGGCATCGCGGGACTTGGATTCGAAACCATCTTCAACCTGTGCTGCGAAGCCGAAGGCAAGGGGAACGAGCGGCCGATAGGAAGCCTGGATGTTGAACTCTTGACTGGTGCGAAGCTAGTGGCCATGGTTGAAACCTTTCAGTCTTGCGGTGTTGATGCAGAGGTATGAATTGGTGTCATCCGCTGCGATGTCGATATATCCAACTTACCGGGCCAGGGAGTTTATTCATATCGGCGAACACTGTTAATCCTGTAAGCTTTTCCATGTCGGCGGTGTAGGGTTTACCTTACATCTTTAGTGGGATCTGGCCAGTTACCAAGGAGTCATGGTGCAGGGCCAAATGGACAGGTTCCATGCGCCTTTCAGCTCATGTCTCGTCGCATTCTCCTGTTAGTCGTTCTTGCTCCGGCACAAACAAAATGCGCCGGCAAACTTCGCCCGGGGCGTTGAAGTCTGTCGGCACTTTGAACATCGATAACTCGAACCTTGGCTAACCCTGACCTTATGAATCGCCAAGGTCCGGACTGTAGCGCCGGCCTCCTGGCCGGCTGTAGCGTGGACGTCCTCGTCCGCGCTTGTCCATCGCGAATTGCCCGTTCATGCTGTCTAGTTTGCGATCGGATTCCGCGCGAACTTTGCACCGCTATCCAGTATCTTGTTGATGGCCGGAACCAGTTCCTCCGAAGCGCTGTTCTTGTTCACGTATTCGCTGGCGCCCGCCCGCAGGCAGCGCAACGCGTACTGGCTCTCGGACTGCACACTGACCATGATCACTGGGACATGAGAGTAGATATGCTTTACGTCCTTCAGCACTTCAAACCCGCTGCGCCCCGGCATGTTGATGTCGAGCAGCAGTATGTCCGGTTGAGAATCCACCAACTGGGCCAGCACTTCATCCCCATTGGAGGCTTCGGAAAAGTGAGCGTCCGAGAATGCATCAACCAGGATCTCTCTCAGGCCGCGCCGAACGTTCGCATGATCGTCTGCAATCAGAATATTCATCGTTTGTCCACTGGTCCACAACTTCGACCTGAATCCAAGATACCCGACTTGAATTCCGATAGATATCAGCGTTTACCGTGTTATTTGTAAGATTTGTGCGACCTGGCTGTGAGGTTTTTCCTACACCGGGAGCCTATTCGATCAGCCCGCGCGCCACCGCGTACCGGGTCAGCTCCGCGTTGCTCTTCATCTGCATCTTCTCCATGATGCGCGACCGGTACGTGCTCACCGTCTTCACACTCACATGAAGCGCGTCGCCAATCTCCGTCAGCGGAAGCCCGGCGGCAATCATCTTCATCACTTCGTGCTCCCGGTCTGACAGCAACTCGTGCACCGGCTTGTCCACAGGCTCGTCCAGGTTGGCGATCAACTTCTCCGCCAAACTCGGGCTGATATAGCGCCCGCCGCTCAAGATCTTCTTCGTCGCAATGGCCAGCACCTCGGGCGCGCTGTCTTTATTGATGTAAGCAGCCGCGCCGGCCCGCAAACAGCGCAAGGCGTACTGCTCTTCCGGGTGCACGCTCAAGATGATCACCGGCAAGCGCGGATAGGCCTGCTTCACATCGCGCAGCACGTCCATCCCGCTGCGCCCCGGCATGCTGATGTCCAACACCAGCAACGCGACCTTGTTCTTGCCCAGGTGGCTCAGCACCTCGTCCCCGTTGCCGGCTTCCGAGAACTCCGTGCCGGGCAGGGCATCTGCCAGAATATCTTTCAGGCCGCGCCGCACCACCCCGTGATCGTCTGCTATCAGGATGTGCATAGTTCGTCCCTCTCGCCGCGCGGAATGTCCACCGGAACCCGCACAGTGACCGTCGTTCCGCTACCGGGTGAACTGGAGATCAGTACATCGCCCCCGCAGAACTGCGCCCGCTCTTTCATACCCAAAAGCCCCAAAGACCCAAGCGTGTTCGACAAATCCGATTCGCAGAAGCCGATTCCGTCATCTTGCACAATCAGCAGCAGATACTCCTCTTCCTGGCACAGCTCAACGCGAACCAGCTTCGCCTGTGCATGACGGATCACGTTGGTCAAACACTCCTGGAAGATGCGGAACGTCGCCGTGGCCCGGTCGCCATCCAAGTGTAAATCCACCGGCGGAACCGTCACCAGGCATTGAATATCGTTGCGCGAGGCAAACTCGGCCCCTTGCCATTCAATCGCCGCCGCCAGCCCAAGATCGTCCAATACGCCGGGGCGCAGCCCGCTGCAGATGGCGCGCACCGCCTTGACGCCGTCGTTGATCGACTGAACCGACTCCACAATCCGCGCCAGAACCTTGTCTTCCGACGGCGGCAAATGGCGCGTCATCCACGTTAAATCCATTTTAATTGCCGTCAGAATTTGCCCAATCTGATCGTGCAAATCGCGCGCTACTCTTTTGCGGTCCTCTTCGCGCACCACTTGCAGGCGTTCCGCCAGCGCACGCAACTGTTCCCGTTGCAGCACCAGCGACTCTTCCCCGCGCGTGCGTTCGGTAATGTCGCTGTTGATCACCAGCACCCTGGGCGGCTGATCGCGCTTGCCCCATTGCAATGCCCAGCGGCCCGACACCACCACCCGTCTGCCGTCCTGGGCGAACTTGATGAGGTCTCCCTCCCAGTGGCCCACCTGCATCAGTTCCGCAATAATCTCGGGGAACGGGCACGGAAACTCGGTGTTGAGCATTTCATGCGCAATCTTGCCCGCGGCCTCGGCCTTGGTATAGCCAAACATGGCCTCTGCGCCGCGGCTCCAAAACTGAACCGCCCCCTCCATGTCGATCACAAACACACAGTCCTGCGTCAGCTCAAGCAGCGCTGCCTGTTCGGCAGTGGCTATCTGCTCTTGCCGCCGCTCTGAGACATCGCGGAAAACCAGCACAACGCCAATCACCTTTCCTTCGCCGGCAAGAATCGGCGCGGCACTGTGCTCCACTGCAATCTCGCGACCGTCCCGTGTCACCAGGTCGACGTGGTTGGCTACCGCCAGAATCTTCTTCTCCTTCAGAACCCGCAGCACTTCGTTGTCCGCGGTCATGCCCGTCTCTTCATTGATGAGCCGGAGCACAGTTCCGATCGGCTTGTTCAACGCCTCCGGCGCCGGCCATCCTGTCATATAAGCAGCGATGGAGTTGAGAAACGTGACTCGGCCCTCGCTATCGGTGGCAATGACCGCCTCGCCAATGCTTCCCAGCGTGGCCGTCCACCGCTCCTCGCTCTGCAACAGCTTGGTGCCCAGCTTCTCCACGTGGTAGCGCGTGAAAACCGCCAGAAAAATTCCAGAGCCAATGCCCAGAACCAGGATGCTTGTAATCGTCATCATCCACCGCCGGTGCGCGGCTTCCACTCGTTCGATGCGCAGTGCTTCCTCCACGCCTTGGAGTTCTGCGATCTCCCCTCGAACCGTATTCAGCTTGCTTTTTCTAACCTGGTTCTCAATCAGGGTGGGGTCGGCCATCCCTGCGCGGCGAAGGGCGATGATCCGGCCGTCGTACTCTTCGGCCTCTTGATATTCGGCATACACTCGCTTCAACTGCTGCTGTTGCGCTGGATTGTCGACCAGAAGCTGATTCAATGCCTGAAACTCGGTGCCGAATCGCCTGGTGCCCTCCAGATAAGGAACAAGAAACGACTCGTCGCCAGTCGCGATATAGCCTCGCTTCGCGGATTCCATATCGACCAGCACCTTCAGAAGTTGGCCGGACTGGTCCAGTACCCGGTCGGTGTGATCCACCCACTCGAGAGATTTGTTCAAGTCGAATGTTTCCCAAAACAGAAACGCGGCCAGCGCTGTTGTCACCACCATGGGCACCACAATCACTCGGCGGAGCAGCGTTTTGAATTTCGAGTATTCCATCGTGAACGATCACTCTCTTTCGGAGAACGAACTAAATATCCCGCTGCGCAACACCGTGCCGGCTTCAGCCTGTAGATCTCTGAGACCCCATGCCCCGTCTGGGCGCCCCGCTGGGCACCCCCTTTATCTGGCGCATGGGTGGGAAACCTCAACACTTTCCGAGAGGCCGCTCCAGAACACAATCGCCGCGCCAGCATGTAAATCGTGAAATCCGGCGGAGCAGCAAGAGCCCGGCAGTTGTCGCAGGTTGAATCGGGTGCTTGAACCGATAGCTTTGGCCGACATGCCTTGTCACCCTGGGAAGTCGGCAATATCGGGCTTTGCCGTGTTGTCGCCCGGCAACCGGTCATGCAGAATCACGTTGAGCAGTGCCTTGTGAACCCGAATCTGGCCGTCGTAATCGATAAGACCGAGATCCCGGAAGCGGTTCATGAAAAAGGTGACACTTGCCGTCGGCGTGCCGATCATCTCTGCCAGCGCTTCGTCCGTGACCTCCGGAATCATCCGGTCGGGCACCCCTGAATCGCCAAACTCCGCCATCAAAACAAGGATCCGCGCCAATCGCTTTTCGCTGGAGTTGAAAAGCTGATCCACCAGATCGGTCTGAATGCGCATCCCTCGAGCCAGAAGAAACTTCATGAATCGCTCGGAAAGTGGAGTCTGCTCGTGCATCACGCGCAGCATCTCTCCCCGCTCGATCTTCAGCGCCGTGCAGTCGGTGACGGCCGTCGCCGAGGCCATGTGCCGCGCGCCCACGCTCGCAAGCGACTCTTCCCCAACAAAATCTCCGGCCACCAGTTGTGTGATGGTCGCTTCCTTGCCGAGTGTCGAAACAACGGTCAGCTTTGCGCGGCCACTCTGAAGATAGAATACCGATTCCGCCGCCTCGCCCTGTGAGAAAAATGCCTGGTCTTCGTTTAAGTTGATAATTCTGCGCCCAAGTCCGGCGTTGGCTAAAAATGCCTCTGTATCGAATGCGGGCTTCTCGAATTCAAGCATAAAAGCCCTTCCTCTCAGTTGTCCTGGCCGCTGAGCTAAGCGGCGCACATCGTTTCGCCTGTGAGGACTTATGGTCGATTCAGCGTCAACAGGCCCAACGACGTTGATCCAGCGCCTTGCCAAGCGAAGCACGCCGCCTGGGGCCGATTTCTGGCCGTCCTGCGGAGAACACGTGCAAAGGCAATTACTTTAGAGTCGCACACCCTGGCCCACATGGCAGATCAATCTAGCTCACATGTCGATCCCGCCCCTATGCATCCAAAACACCACCATTCGGACGGCGCTTGCTCTTTGTCGTGAGTTCGACGAGGTTTGTGCTCATTTGAACAGCCTTCCTCTGTCGTTCGATGCCACACTCGCTCCAGTTTTCCTATCGACTTTCCCGGTGGAGCGAGAAATGACAGATGCGCGCACAACGATCCTCGTCGTGGACGATGAGGCTTCCATTCGAACATCGATCGGCCTGGAATTTGCCGAGATCGGCTATCGCGTGCTCTGCGCCGAAGATGGGTTTGCCGCGTTGAACCAGATCCACAGCGAGATTCCAGACATTCTTCTCTCCGATCTCAACATGCCCGGCATGTCCGGTTTCGATCTTTTGGCCGTGGTCCGCCAACTGTTTCCCGAGATCCGTGTGATCGCCATGAGCGGCTCCTTTTGCGGCAATGAGGTCCCTTCAGGCGTGGCCGCCGATGCCTTCTATGAAAAGGGGAGCAGTTTCCTGGCTTTGCTCAAGATCGTGGAAGCCCACTCGCAACCAAAGCGGCCCTTGCCGTTCCGCGCCAACCCCACGGCGCCTGCCTGGGTCCCCGCAGGCCCTCAGGACTCTCTCGATGTCCCATTGGGAGCAATGATGCCAACAACTTCGGTGCAGCTCCAATTGCAATGAGAGCTGAAAGAAAGATCGAAACCATGCGCAAGATCGCTGAACTGGATGTGCTGCTCCGTGAGCGGATTGAGCTTCCTGACAGTCTCAAGATCGCAACTGAACAATTTCGCGATGAATGGAATTTTGTCCGTGTCGCCCATGCAAAGAGGCTGGAAAAGAAGATTCACACCAGTGGATGGAATTTCATCGAGATCGCCGACGGGCTGTTGAGAAGCGGGGTCGGGGATACATCGCAGGAAGCAATTGCCAGCGCGCTTAAACTGGCTCTTCGTCAGGTTGGCACAAACTTCAATGCGGCGAAGGTGGATCGTATTGAACTGACCTGCTATCCGTGGTTTGTCCTGGCCAGGGTCGCGGTTCATCCCTACCTCATTCAACAAGGCCCCAGCTTGCCCACGTTCGCCGAGGTCTCACCCGATGTCTCACCCGTGTCGTCGCCACCGAGGCGAAGGCGGTTGCCTGCCTATTCCTCTGCGCTGTATCCAAACTTTGCCAGCGCGATGCCTCAACTCAAGCAGATGCTGACCTCAACCAGAGCAGCGCAAGGCGGTCTCCAGTGACTTTGCTTCAGATTACGTTCCTCCTTTGCCTCTTCCACATCGCCGTTCGCGCCTGTCCGGCAATGCTTCCAGCACGGACTCCCATCCGCCGCCATCTGACTTCACGGATTTGAGCCATCCTGGGTGCCTCAGGTCGCCCGTTTGGGACCTGGGAAAGCACGGACTGGAAGCGGAAAATCAAACACTCAACGACCAGGACGGCCGGCCCTCCCCTCCATCCCCCAAAATGCATCGGCCCCGCAAGACCCTCCGCGCACTTTCAGCACCGTTTCCGGCCGCCCTCGCTCGCTGGGCTTAAAATGTCCTCTATGCCTGCTTATCGGTCTCGAACCTCAACGCATGGACGCAATATGGCCGGGGCGCGCAGCCTTTGGCGCGCCACCGGAATGCAAGACGGCGACTTCGGCAAACCGATCGTCGCCGTTGCCAACTCTTTTACGCAGTTTGTGCCCGGTCACGTCCACCTCAAAGACCTGGGCCAACTGGTTGCCGAGGAAATCGCCCGGGCCGGCGGCGTTGCCAAGGAATTCAACACCATCGCCATCGACGACGGCATCGCCATGGGCCACGACGGCATGTTGTATAGCCTGCCCTCCCGCGACCTCATCGCCGACTCGGTCGAGTACATGGTCAACGCCCATTGCGCCGACGCCCTGGTCTGCATCTCCAACTGCGACAAGATCACTCCCGGCATGTTGATGGCCTCGCTACGCCTGAACATTCCGGTCGTCTTTGTCTCCGGCGGGCCCATGGAAGCGGGCAAGGTTCAGCACGGTGGCGCTCTCAAGTCCGTTGACCTGATCGACGCCATGATTCTGGCCGCCGACCCCAAGGTCAGCGACGCCGAAGTGGATGAGTACGAGCACTCCGCCTGTCCCACCTGCGGCTCCTGCTCCGGCATGTTCACCGCCAACTCCATGAACTGCCTGATGGAGGCTTTGGGCCTCGGCCTGCCCGGAAATGGCAGCATCGTTGCCACCCACAGCGACCGCAAAGAGCTTTTTCTTCAGGCCGGCAGAACCATCGTCGATCTGGCCAAGCGCTATTACGAGCAGGACGACCTCACCGCGCTTCCCCGCAACATTGCCACCTTCGAGGCGTTTGAGAACGCCATGACGCTGGACATCGCCATGGGCGGCTCGACCAATACGGTGCTGCATCTGCTGGCCGCGGCGCAGGAGGGCGAAGTGCCCTTCACCATGGCCGACATCGACCGCCTTTCGCGCCGCGTCCCCAACCTCTGCAAGGTAGCGCCCTCAGCCCCGGCCATCCATCTTGAAGATGTCCATCGCGCCGGCGGAATCTTCTCCATCCTTGCCGAACTCGACCGCGCCGGCCTGCTGCATCGCGGGGTGCATACCGTGCATTCGGCGACCATTGGCGACGCCATCGACAGGCTCGACGTCACGCGCCCGGTCGCCCCGGAGATCGACGAGTTCTATCGCGCCGCACCCGGCGGAGTGCGCACCACCGTGGCATTCAGCCAGAGCAAGCGCTATGACGAGCTCGATGTGAATCGGGAAACCGGCGTCATCCGCAACAAGGCCCATGCCTTCAGCACAGACGGCGGGCTGGCAGTGCTGTTTGGCAATATCGCCGAAGACGGCTGCATCGTAAAGACCGCGGGTGTCGATCCGGCACATCTTACCTTCACCGGCCCCGCCCGCATCTTCGAGAGCCAGGACTCGGCTGTCGACGCCATCCTGGGCGACCGCGTCGTACCCGGCGACGTGGTGCTGATTCGCTACGAAGGCCCCAGAGGAGGCCCGGGCATGCAGGAGATGCTCTATCCCACCAGCTACCTCAAATCGAAGGGCTTAGGCAAGGTCTGCGCCCTCATTACCGATGGCCGCTTCTCCGGCGGCTCCTCCGGGTTGTGCATCGGCCATATCTCTCCCGAAGCGGCCGAGGGCGGCTCGCTGGCGCTCGTCGAAGAAGGCGACGTCGTCGAGATCGACATCCCAAAACGCGTACTCCGCGTTGCCGTGTCGGACGCGGAATTGGCCAATCGGCGCAAGGCCGTGGAAGCCAAGGGCGCGGCCGCCTTTAAGCCGTCGGTTCGCGCGCGTAAAGTGTCGCAAGCGCTGCAAGCCTATGCCGCCATGGCGACCAGTGCCGCTCGTGGCGCCGTCCGCGACGTGACTCGAATCCAGAAGTAGGGATGCGAGCTAAGCCGCTGAAAGCGGTCGAGCGGCCCGGACGGGTGCCCATCAGGTCCCTCGCTTTTAGGGACCTGGGAAGACTCAGATCTCGACTTGGGACCGGTGCCCATCCATGAACCTGGGTACCCCAGGTCCCGATTTTGGGACCTGGGAGAGCACTATCCTGGACCAACAGATTTCAATTCCGAAGGGCGACGGATGACCCACCCTTGCCTCAAAGAACGCGACAAGATGGGCACCCGGCCCAAATCGGGCGCACCCATTGAAGCTACGCGGCGCGCGGGTGCCCCAGGTCCCTCGCATTTGCGGACCTGGGAAACTACATCTCCATCACAGAAGCCGGGTGCCCCATCCATTCCGCAGCCCTATCGGGGAATGGATGGGAAAACCGCAAACCTCACCTTGGGACCCCGGATCCAGAACCCCAACATTCCCTCCGAACCATACCCTTCCGCCCAAAAACCGTTTTGCAGAGAATTACCGTCCTTTGGTGCACACTTTCAATAGACCGAAATTTCCTAAACCTCGGGAGAGTGTGACCATGCGAACCGTCAGAAACATCACCGTTGCCGTCGAACCCGAACTCTACCGCCAGACGCGAAAAATTGCAGCCGATTACGATACAACCGTTACCGAAATGGTGAGATTTCTGCTCCTGGTCCTCCCCGATGCCGTGAAGGCCGCACGTTACCCCCAGGGTCGCCCCCAATTCCGCTTGGCTGCCGCGCGCGCTGCCCAAGCCGGTACCCCGTGGCCGCCCCCAGTCCCGGCTCCGAACCCGCCCTGTGCCCCGCCCCGGTCCAACTGATCCCTCTTCAGGAAGAAATTGCGCCCTGTGCGCCTGTAAATGTCAGCCAACCCACGCCTCTTCAACAATTTACGACACTGAAACCGGCCTTGCTACTGGATCAGTATCCCAGTATGACATTCCCATACATCCTTCATATCGAACGCTTTGCAGTCCGCTTCATCGACCGCCCATCGCACCGCACTGCCCCGCCCATCCTTTGCGACGGCGGTCACATCCCACCCTTGTTCGCCCTCCCTATAATCTGAAGGATTTGTCCAATCGTTCCCTGTTCCTGTGCGCCTTGGAGCGGGAGAAAACGCTTGTCCTTACCTTAACCAAACAGAATGAACAAGGAGCGAAACTCCCAATGCATACGCATGAGATCGAACAGATGTGTGTAGTCGCCAAGGGCCCCAACCACGGCCCGGCGCCTATTCCACAAGAAGGCCGTTGGACCAAGGCAAAAGAAGTCACCGACATCTCCGGCCTGACCCACGGTGTGGGCTGGTGTGCCCCCCAGCAGGGAGCCTGCAAGCTGACGTTGAACGTCAAAAAGGGCATCATCGAAGAAGCCTTGGTGGAAACCATCGGCTGCACCGGCATGACCCACTCCGCCGCCATGGCCGCCGAAATCCTCCCCGGCAAGACCATCCTCGAAGCCCTCAACACCGATCTGGTTTGCGACGCCATCAACGTGGCCATGCGCGAACTCTTCCTCCAGATCGTCTACGGCCGCACCCAGACCGCCTTTTCCGAAGGTGGGCTTCCCATCGGCGCCGGCCTTGAAGATTTGGGCAAGGGCCTGACCAGCGTCACCGGAACCATGTACGGCACCAGCGAAAAGGGCGCGCGCTATCTTCAGTTGGCCGAAGGCTACGTGACCGAGCTCGCCCTGGACACCGACAGCGAAATCATCGGCTACAAGTTCGTCCGTCTCGGCGTGATGATGGAGTCGATTGCCAAGGG